>NZ_JBNQGD010000136.1:0-5409 GCF_050436765.1 Arachidicoccus sp.
TATGCTAAAAGAATTGATGCCCAAGGCAACCATTCATATTTATGAACGGTTAGATCAAATTGCTGTGGAGAGTTCCGATGCTTGGAATAATGCGGGCACAGGACATTCCGCTCTTTGCGAGTTAAACTACACACCGCAAATGCCTGACGGAAGTATTGATGCTTCTAAAGCATTGAAAATCATGGAGCAGTTTGAAAAGTCAAAACAATTTTGGGCCTATCTCGTTGAACATCATTTGATAGATACACCAAAAAGTTTTATTTCCCCTATTCCACACATGAGCTTTGTTTGGGGAGAAGAGAATGTATCATTTCTAAAAAAGCGCCATGCGAAATTATTGCAGTATCCCTTGTTTGAAGACATGCAATTTTCAGATAACCACGAGCAATTAAACGAATGGATTCCTTTGATAATGAATGGAAGACACCCTTCTGAAAAGCTTGCAGCAACCAAAATCGATATTGGTACAGACGTCAATTTCGGTGCACTTTCTCGCAACATCATCGGGCATCTTAAAAAAATAGAAGGAATAGAAGTGCACACCTTACATGAAGTACGTAAGCTCAAACAAGCCTCCGATGCAAGCTGGCGACTGAAGATAAAAGATTTGTCCAATGGAAGTACAAAAGAAGTCATTAGCAAGTTTGTATTTATAGGTGCTGGTGGGGGTAGCCTGCCTTTATTGGAAAAATCACGGATTCCCGAAGGCAAAGGATTTGGCGGATTCCCGGTAAGCGGCCAATGGTTGCGTTGCACTAATACAGAAGTCATTGCAAAACACAGCGCAAAAGTGTATGGCAAGCCGGCAGTAGGCGCACCCCCTATGAGTGACCCACATTTAGATACAAGAATGATTGATGGCGAACGGGCCTTGCTCTTCGGCCCTTTTGCAGGGTTCTCTTCCAAATTTTTAAAAAACGGCTCTTATTGGGACCTTCCAGCTTCCATAACTCTTTCTAATATTTGGCCTATGATAAAGGTAGGTTTAACGAATTTTGACTTATTAAAATATTTGATTCAACAAATAAAGCAAACAAATAACGACAGGGTAAACGCCTTGAGTAAATTTGTATTGAACGCAAAACCAGCTGACTGGAAACTGGAAATTGCCGGACAACGTGTACAGGTGATTAAGAAAGATAAGAAAAAAGGCGGGGTGTTACAATTTGGAACCGAGTTGGTAACATCTGCCGATGGCAGTTTAGCCGCTCTTTTGGGCGCTTCCCCAGGTGCTTCTACTTCTGTAGCAGTTGTACTCAGCATATTAGAAAGATGTTTTGCCGCGCAAACAAACACTACTGAATGGCAACAGAAATTAAAGAAAATGATTCCAACTTATGGACATTCACCGCAGCAAAGTCCTCAATTATATAAAGAAATGCGTGAATGGACTTCTAAGGTCTTGGAGTTAAATTAAAGATAGGAAATATTTGAAAAAAAGAGGTCACTGAATGACTCCCAAATCTTTACTACTTTAGGACTAGAACAAAAGTTTTCCTCAAAAAAGCAACTAAAATTATAGAGTGTTAAAAATATACATCGTCGGGCCAAATAGCTGCGCAGAGTTCCGCTCTCCATTTTGGAGCATGAGTTTATTGTAGAACCAGAGCCCCGAAAAACCAACCTATGACTAGCCAGTGTTTTTATTTATAAAGGCAGAATGGATGCAACCTTTTGTTTTTGCTTTTAGGCTTTATATAGTATTTTGTTTTTTGTTCGGCAGAAATTTCTTCCTTTACCAGCCACTCATTGATATCTTTGCATTGCCCGTATGTCGACGCAAGATTTTCCACCTGGATGTTGTTGTGAATGCAGTAGTCCTGCAATTTTATCGTACAGTTTTTCCCAGCTTTATCGTTGTCCAATAAGAGGTAAATTTTTTTATTTTGCAATATATGGGGCTTTGCTTTTTCTAACATCGAAACGGAATTTAATACGAGCCAATTTGTTGCTTGCGATAATAAATGCTCGTGGTGTTGTTTGGCCGAAAGAAAATCAAAGAAGCCCTCTACTATAGCTAGTGTATTTTTCTGCTCATCAAATAAACTAACATCTTTAGGTGCAATACAAGATTTAAAGTGGGGTGTTTTTAATTCCCAGCCTCCATTGATATTGGGGAAACCTATCGCCTCGAAAGTTTTTAACGTCTTTTGGTTCTGGACGGAAATTTCTTTACAATAAGATTGGGCGACAGCAATTTCTATACCCCTTGACCGAATATATGCTAGCAAGCTAGCGCTTTTAATCGACCCTATTTTCATTATTTTATAGACTGCTTGAATCGCCTCAACTGGCTTCTGCTTCTGTCTAATTTGCGGACGAAAAGAAATAACTTTCGAATCCAAAATTTCTAATACCTCAGAGATATTACAGCTATAATAACGCATACCAAAATCAATAATACTCCCACCTTCTCCTGTCCCGAAATCGTACCACAGATTTTTGCGATTATCTACTTTAAAGGAGGCAGTTCTTTCTTCTCTTAAAGGAGACTTGTACCAATAATCGTTCCCCTTTATTTTTGCTGTTGGAATATTCAATTGACGGAGGAAATCCACCAAGTTGATTTGTTTGGCGGCTTCTATGTTCATTTTGCGAAATTTTAAATGTTGAGAAATTAATGATAGTATGATTAGCGTGCAATGAGTTTTTTAGTTCTATTGCCGATTTTTGATAAATTGGCGAAAAGCCTCCCTTACATTAACCCAATCTGACGATTTACTTCAACGATGGACAGCTCTAATAGTAACTAATTGCTAATTTGTATTTGTCTTTTGCATCTTCATGCTGACGTAGAACTATTATTATAGTCCAATGCCCTGCTATAGTTGTCAGCATCATAAACGCTAGAGCTATTGTGAAGTTACCAAGAAATATGGAATCAAGCAATCCTTTTATACATTTTGCGCGATTAAAAATAGCCCGTAGATTTAACAACCAGCAACGTAAGCATTCTTTAATCAACTATGTCTATTTATGTACAACTTAGTTTAAACTATATCCATGCAACAAATTAACTCTTTTTAATTGCCTAAAGTTTTGCTTGTACATTATTGCAGATGGATTAGTTGGTTAATCCGGTTTAACTCACAATGACATAGTCGGATGCGGATGCCACCAGGATAAATCAACGCAATGCCATCATGATTGGCTGAGAGAAAGACTGTTCTTACCGAAATATAAAGCGCACTGATCTTTAAGCAACGCTATTTTAATCGCTAATCACTACGATTTCTTGTAGAAAGGTTGGTTCGGTGACATGTAAAAGGCCATGTTGAATTTTTATGAACAGAATAATATCAGCGCCTTTAAACACATATTTATAGAGCAGTTCAAATTTGCGGGCAATACTTATTTCTGATAGGTATTTAGGTGCAAATCTTTTTATCTTCATTTCAACAATATAAGAAATATAAGAAATATAAGAAAATTACCAATGCGATGTTGGCTGTTCGTTGTTTATTATTTAAGGCTTTCAATTGCTTTTTCAAGCCTTTTATTTCTGGTATCATCTGTTTTGGCATCTGTCAAAGAAACAACTATTGCCTTCTTTTTACTGGGTGCTAACTTGTCAAAATTTGCCTTTGCAATTTTGTTTTTGTCCAATGCTTTTTGTAAGTCCGCAGGGGTGTCAACCGTTCTTGGTGCTGTGTCTAATTCAAGTGCAATTTCAACAGTGTCTCCACCTTTTACATTTGCGTTTTTACGGTTTTCAGCACTTAAACTAATCATAAACTTGTCTCCCATTTTTCCTACCGCACTTCGGTATGTGTAGTTATTTATGGTTACAACTATCAAAGGTTTTTTGCCACCATCTAATTGGTTAAGAATTTTCTCGGAAACCTCAATTCCTGTGTTGTTGCCAGTTTGCAGTATTGTCGTCTTAAATTTCATTGCAATT
Organism: Arachidicoccus sp.; assembly: GCF_050436765.1. Classification (NCBI taxonomy): domain Bacteria; kingdom Pseudomonadati; phylum Bacteroidota; class Chitinophagia; order Chitinophagales; family Chitinophagaceae; genus Arachidicoccus; species Arachidicoccus sp. Next base: position 3,902 of record NZ_JBNQGD010000136.1, read on the forward strand.
TATTTTTCCAAATTTACTTTCAAATTTTCTAAACTCTTTTGAATGTCTTTACCAAGAAAATTGTCCATATTGATAAAAAGCAAAGCAATATTCAATGGGTAATTCATTTTTCCATTCATTGTCCAAACCACTTTTGTTTGATTTGCACTAACTGGCTGTAATTCGTAAGGAGTTTGTGAAACACTTTTGAAAGGTTTGATGAACCTTAACTCAATGTCAATTTTTTTATTTGGTTCTAACCCAATAAGCTCTTGTTCTCCCGACCCTAGATCTTTGTTGCCTTCATAGCTTAACACGAAGCCAATTTGTCCGTCATTGCCTTTAGCGGTTTCTTTCATATTAGGGTCTTTTAAAAACCAAGCGTTAAATGTTTTGTGATTTTTGAAAAAACGTAAATAATCATATACTATACTGTCAGGCTGATTAATTGTAATTTCTCTTTTTATAGTGTAATCTTTCTTTGTAAATAAGGCTGCAATAAGTACCAACCCAATGATTGCGATGAGTATATAAACAACTGTCATAAGTTTTCTTTTCATTTTTATCGTCTGTTATTTGTCTGTCCGTTTTATGTTGAGATGTAGTTTGTTACAATGACCGCCAACGTTAGGGCTTGGCGATGGCGGGGAAATTTATATTCTTTCGCCCGAACGTCAGCCGATAAAAGAACTAGAGTATAGAATAAGTACAAAAGTTCATCAAAGAATTCAGCCCGGAACTGCCGATGAATAGCGAACAAAAAGCTGATGAATGCACGTCAGCCCCGCTATTGCCAAGTCTCCACTGTTAGGCGTATGCGCTTTTGTCTGTCAGTGTTTTTTAATGCCTCATGTTAAGAATTTTTATGCACAGAGGTAATAGTCCTATTGAAACTCCAATAAAAAGCCATACTCTTAGGTAATTTAATTTTTGCCAAAGAATTGCTTTGTCCGCAATTTTTTTTCCAACTGTAGGGAGTTCTGCAATTTTTTGAAACTCAATAATGTTTGGGGCAAAATATAATATTGTCCAAACTCTCGCAACGAAGTGAACTGCAAACAAAACAAGTAGCCAATTTCTTATTGGGTCAAGTTTCCAACAGAAAATAATTGCAAGTATGAAAGTGATTTCGTGTAGAGAATGAAAAACTATCCAAAAAGTTTTTAAACTGACTCCGTTTTTATCCGAAAGTAGCTTAAAGGTTTCAGGAGGCGATGCGGTCCATTTTGGAACTAACACAGCAGTTTCAAAAATTTGTGCCCCGTTCATTAAGAAATAAATAAGCATTGTAATGAAAAGCCATATTTCAGCTCTTGTCAAATACTCTGTCGTAATATTGTTCATTTGTTTCGTTTTATTGGTTGGTAAATTTTCCAGTTATTTCGGTCATTACCTGAATAGCTGAAATGAAATATTTCTCAATTACCCGAATTTCGCTTTCAGAAAAGGATTTAATAAGTTTTATGCTTTTTTCCTGAAGGTCTGCAAATAGAGGTCCCAAAAGTTTCATTGCGTTTTGTGTGTTGGGG
>NZ_JBNQGD010000137.1:0-6573 GCF_050436765.1 Arachidicoccus sp.
GGTAAGGATACGATTGCTTCCTTTTGCCCGCCGCATTCGATGATCGGCGTTACTTTCCCGTAACGGGCTATCGCCCATGCCGCACCGATAGTGTCTGCAATGGCGGCCCTTGCATCATAACCCATGGCTCTTAATCTTAAAACAAGGTCTTTCAGGTATTCCCTTTCACCACCCCATAAATGCGGACAGCCACTAATATTTAATATTAAGCCGTCCGACAGGTCAATTGCTACATCCGGTGTATAGCGGATGCACCACTCAGCAAGCGTATGCAACAATGCTGCTCCCATATCATCCTTTGTATCCACTACCTGTAGAGAGGGGAATACCGCCCTTGCATCGGCAACAACCATCCCTGCATGGATACCGTCCCTTTCTGCTTGGACATTCGCTGCCTGTATCACCATGCGCCCGCGTTGCGGCGTAGCCATAACAAAGGGAATATCCTTTAACGCCGGTTGCTCTAGCGCATATCCGTCTGCCAACAGATGCCGGAACCATATAGACATATAACGGTTCATGCGACATCTGTTTTAAGTGTAACGGATACCTTTTCCTGAACTGGCGTCTCTACGGTATGGAAAGTATTACCTGACCATTCCAGTTGCCATGTGCCCGGCCTGCCGTTGCGAATTTTTAAAAGCTCCACTTTCCAGCGCGGGAAACCCACACCGGGCAAGTCGTCTGGCTGCCGGCTGCCCCAAGGTTGTACCTGCCAGCGTGCTACGCAGGCGGTAGGGCGGATATTATGCGGGTACAGCCGATGGACGAAGCCGGTTACTTTACTGTTCTCTACTGCAAGCTGTAACCTTCTGGATTGAGTGAAGTCTAGCTCTTTTATCTCTCCGATAACTGCGCATAAAGTCTCGCATCTCAAAGCTTCTTCTATTGCCCAGAGTGCTTCTTTTTCCCGGGTTGCATCTATAAAGATAACCCGCTCAGGGTCTATGCCGAATATTTTTAAAGCCGGGGGGAACACCGTTCTGCGGGTGCTTACCCAAAGGCAAGGTTTGCCATTTTGCATTAGGGAGTGGATAATAGCCATTATAAAACCTGAGGTAGCTGCCGACATCGCAGGGGCCGGGCTTAAGAACTCGTGTATCGCTCCCGTCGGAAAAACCTGACCCGGCATATTATTTAATAATGGGCCTAAGGGTACTACCGGGTATTCGCTGTTTGGACGAATACCCAGCCCCTGCAAACAAAGGATATTTTTGCGCAACGAATCCAGTATGTCTTTTTTTATTGTTTGCATCCACATATTTTATCCAAAAACCATTATCTTTGACATTATTAGTGTCAAAGTGTTGTTTGTAATAATAGCAAAATAAAAATGAAGGGACAAAAAATTTTTTTCGGGAGCAATCTCAAATTTCTACGAGAGCGTAAGAAGTTAAGCCAGGAAATACTCTCAGATGAACTGGGTATATCACGCTCCAAGCTGGCAGCATTGGAAAGCGGCCAGACCAAAGCGCCGCAGCCGGAAGATATGATAGGCATTTCTGAATATTTTAAAATCAGCATAGACAGCCTGCTGAAAATCAATCTTGTCAAATTACTGGAATTGCAATTGCGTGAATTGGAAGCGGGTAATGATGTTTTTATGATGGGCAGCAAAATACGCGTGCTGGCAATCAGCGTGGACAAAGATAATAATGAGAATGCGGAATATGTCCCTGTAAAAGCCAAAGCCGGTTATAGAAGCAGTTTTAACGACCCGGAATTTGTAGCGTCATTACCTAAATTCAATATACCAACCCTGCCAAAACATGGTACATTCCGTACATTTCCCATTAGCGGTGATTCTATGCTGGTGCCGGAAGGGAGTGAAGTAACGGGACAATACATTGAAAACTGGAAGGAGATTAAAGCGGATACACCTTGCATTGTTATCCTAAACGGTGTAAATGATTTTGTGTTCAAACAGGTAACGTTGCAAAAGGACAAAACATTTTTATTAAAATCTTTGAATAAGGTTTACGAACCCTATACGGCTGAGGTAAGTGAGGTCTTGCAGCTATGGGAATTCAGGATATTGCACATAAAACAATTACCGGAGCCACCGACAGAAATACATGAATTGAAAGCTATGTTGCAGGAATTAAAAGTGGAAATAACAAGATTGAAAAAATAAAGCTTATGCGTATCTGGTCATTACATCCTAAATACCTGGACACTAAAGGGCTATTGGCTGTCTGGCGTGAAACACTCTTGGCAAAGCATGTACTGGAAGGAAAAACCAAAGGATATAAACATCATCCGCAGCTGCTGCGCTTCAGGCAAATGGAAAATCCATTAAACGCAATCAATCATTACTTATCGGAGATTCATCAAGAGGCAACTTTACGCAATTACCATTTTGACGGGAATAAAATAGATAAGAATTTTCAGCCGGTACAGATGGAAGTAACGAGGGGGCAACTTGCCTATGAAATGAAACATCTATTAGGAAAATTGTCCCTAAGAGATAAAGCTTGTTTTGAAAGGTGGCGTTATTTGAAAAAAGTAGAACCTGTTACACTTTTTAAGGTAATAGCCGGTGGTGTACAAGATTGGGAAATATTGTAAGCATAAAATAAACAATGCCGGAAAAAGCCACATACCGAAAAATCATTCACGTTGACATGGACGCTTTTTATGCTTCCGTGGAGCAAAGGGATTTTCCGCAGTATCGTGGTAAAGCACTCATTGTTGGCGGTATGCCCGAAGGCAGGGGTGGTGTCGTAGCTACTGCCAGTTATGAAGCCAGAAAGTTTGGAGTACATTCTGCTATGCCTTCTAAAACGGCGCAACGATTATGTCCCCATGCTATTTTTGTCTATCCGCGATTTGATGCTTATAAAACTGTTTCCCGCCATATCCGTGAAATCTTCGAACGTTATACCGACATCATAGAACCACTGTCTTTGGATGAAGCCTATCTGGACGTAACCCATGACAAGCAAGGCATCGGCTACGCAATGGATATTGCCAAACAAATAAAACTAGCGATTAAAGAAGAGCTGAACCTTACGGCGTCAGCCGGCGTTTCTATCAATAAGTTTGTCGCCAAGATAGCTTCCGATATGAACAAACCGGATGGACTGACTTTCATTGGGCCGTCAAAGATTGAAGCCTTTATGGAACAGCTAAAAGTAGAAAAATTCCATGGCGTAGGTAAGGTAACAGCTGCGAAAATGAAGGCAATGGGTTTGCATACAGGTGGCGATTTAAAGAAACTTACGGAAGCGGAAATGACAACCCGTTTCGGTAAGCCGGGTAAGTTTTATTTTCAAATCGTCAGGGGGATAGATAACAGACCGGTACAGGCGCATCGGGAAACTAAGTCCGTCAGCGTAGAAGATACTTACCAGGAGGACCTTACTACAAAAGAAACGATGCTAGTGGAATTGGAAACACTCTCACAAAGATTATCAGAAAGGTTGCAACGCGCTGGGCTGAAAGGCAGGACAATCACGGTTAAGTTTAAGTTCCACGATTTTACTATTATGACAAGAAGTCTTTCTTTTACCATATTAATCAGCGATAAAGAAAATATGATTCAGACCGTAAAAAACATTTTGGAAAATGCACCATTGAAAGATAAGCGGGTTCGGTTGCTCGGCGTCGGAATATCCAACTTTGAATTGGCCGCAGAAAAGCGAAGACTAAATAACGATATGCAATTAAGCCTGTTTTAATCAATTGCTTTTGCAGTAGGACTGATATTTTATAATTGTCTGCCTATAACCGGGGCTGATTAAGAAACTGAAGTGCAGATAATGACAAGAAAATAAATTGAAAACTGTCTAGTAAAAACTGGACCCATAGCAAACAAAAGCTAAAAATATATTTATGGCTCCGCCATAGGGGATTATTTGTCGGCCCTATGTCTTGGGTATATATAGTAGCTATCAATTTTGCAATCGATTGCGTAAATTTTCTGAATTCTTTTTTAAAAAAGCAATAATTATGCAAACTAATAGCCGTTGTTTAAAGAAATGTTATAAATAAAATACAGAGGCGGGGATGGATAAAAGAATGCTTATCGATGTTAATGTTTTTATTTAAATCAAAAATGCTTAATATGAAACCTAAAAAATGGGAAAAACAAATACAGGTGCATTTTGCAGTTAATATTTTTGCTGGTTACCCGCCCTTGGTATTTATGCTCAAAACATGCTGGTAAAAGATAAAGAGAAACCGACAGCCTGCTATTACAAAAATTCCTGCGAGGAGTAGCTACCCATTATCTTTTTATCCCGACGCCGTCCAATGACGAAAGACTGATCTGCCGATTTCGACCGGTTCATCCTGGAAGTGCTTAAATAATTGTCTCATGAAAAGAATTTCTTTGCAACCTGAAATTAAATTGTAACATTGTCCGTAACGAAGGGTCTTATATTATTTATTATACTGCTGACAAGTAATCTTGTTGTCAGAGCGCAAATAAAATCCACAATAGATTATTATGGCACTGAAGACGGTCTGTCTCATAACGTTAGAACTTCAGTTATTAAAGACAAAGAAGGTTTTATGTGGATGGGCAGCTGGAATGGTATTAATCGATTTGATGGGAAAAAGTTTGTGAATTATAAACCTTCCGCACGTGATAAATATCAGCTTGAAACTAACAGAATAGATCAGTTGGTGGATGATAGAATTGGTGGTCTCTGGCTGAAGGCATATGACGGGCATATATATAAATTTGATAAGGCAAGTAAGAAATTTTACCCACTATATGTATTATTGAATGACACCACTTTACGCCATATACGCTTTTACAGATTAATTCACAGCCGCAAAGGTCTTATATGGATCCTATCCGAAAACAATGGCATTTTTTGTATTAATCCTAAGCCGGAAGAAAATAAAAAATATTTACATTTTTCGAGAAAATTGAAAGCGCCCTACTCGTTGGTATCCAACAACGTAAATATCTTTTTTGAAGATAACAATAATAACATCTGGCTGGGCACAAACAAAGGATTAAATTGTCTCACCGCGAAGTCGGGATATAATTATAAAAGTGTTATCCCCGATGCCAATCTTACCAAAAATATATTGAGATCTGCTGAAGATAAAAAGCATGTCTATTTTGGAACTGCCGATGGCATGCTTATTATCTTTGATAAGCAACATGGAAGAACTTCTTACATTCAATTGAGTGGATCTTCAATAAACTGTTTGGAGCGCAGCAAAATAAGTAACTTTCTTTATGTGACGACTGCTGGTGGTGAGCTGATAAGTATCAATACATCGGATAATCGAATTAAAAAGTATTCGCCAGGTCTGGGGTCTCTTTTACGAATATATGAGGACCGGTCAGGCGTATTGTGGATAGAACCGGAAAAATCAAATGTTATTAAATTTGACCCACTAACCAGTAGATTCAGCATCGTCAAAACTGATCAGCCTCCTTATAGCCAAAGCAATAACGCCTCTCTTTTTAAAGTATTTGAGGATCTTAATGGGGTCGTATGGATTAATACAAAAAATAGTGGGTTTGGATTTTATGACAAGGCCTCGGACAAGATCAAACGAATTCCTTATGGAGACAGAAGCATCCCTTTCCCGAATTTTGTAGAATTTGCCTATTACGATAGCTCAGGTGTATTTTGGGTAAGGTCGGATCGCGGCGGTATTATTAAAGTTACACTTCAGCCTGATAACTTCAATCGGGAGCTTCTGATGCTACCCAGAGATTTAAGGACCGAAAATGAGGTGAGGGCTGTATATGTGGATCACAAAAACAGGCTTTGGATAGCCTGCAAAAGTAGGGATATATATATTGTTGATCATAATAAAAAGATGCGTCCCGTTTTTTCCAATATTTCACCAAAGCAGATGGGGGCGATTTATTCGATATATGAGGATCGTAAGGGACGCATCTGGATGGGCTCAAAAACGAATGGCATATTTATAGCCACTCCTGAAAAGGGTGAATTGGCTTATAACGTAGTCCACTTTGGTAGATCTTCCGGACAAGACGGGTTGACAAGCAATCAGATATATTCAATAGCGCAGGATAAATATGGAAATATCTGGCTGGGCTCATTTGACGGCGGGCTAATGAAAATTGAAGAAACTGCCCATGGTATAAAGGATAAGATATTTTTTAAAAATTATCCCCGAACAGGATTTAATAAGATACGTCATTTGTATTTTGATCATAGGGGGAATTTATGGATAGGTACAACAGGCGGCTTGGTAATAATGGAGGGCGGTTCGGATACCGTGGAGCCTCAATTCATTAGCTATAGAAAGTTGTCTGCAGAAAAAGAAAGCTTGGGTGATAATGACATTCAGAATATTTACGAGGACTCAGAAAAGAGAATATGGTTGGCAACTTCGGGGGGTGGGCTTGGATTGGCAATAGGTGGATCAATTAAAAAATTGAAATTCAAAAATTATACTATAAAAGACGGTTTGGCCAACGATTTCATATACAGCATGATAGAAGACAAGAGCGGCAATCTATGGGTTGCTACGGAAAATGGTCTATCAAAATTTAATTATTCTACCGGGATATTCGTGAATTATAATTTTTATGACGGATTGCCTGGAACTCCCTTCTCAGAAGGATCAGACGCC
>NZ_JBNQGD010000138.1:0-5280 GCF_050436765.1 Arachidicoccus sp.
AATATGGATGCAGCTGTAGAAGCAAGGCCCAAATTAAATAAAGATGGGAAAGCAAAAATTAGTTTCAATGATATCGTTTTAAAAGCTGTTGCAGTAGCACTGAAACAACATCCGACTGTTAACAGCAGTTGGTTGGGCGATAAAATCAGAATCAATCATCACGTAAATATAGGTGTTGCTGTAGCTGTAGAAGATGGCTTATTGGTGCCTGTTGTGCGTTTCGCAGATGGCAAATCTCTTTCTCAAATATCTGCTGAGGTAAAAACATTTGCACAAAAAGCTAAAGATAAAAAGCTTCAACCATCCGATTGGGAAGGCAGTACATTTACCGTTAGTAATTTGGGGATGTTTGGTATTGACCAGTTTACAGGAATCATCAATCCACCAGATGCTTGTATTTTGGCGATCGGGGGCATTTCGCAGGAACCAGTTGTAAAAAATGGACAAATAGTTGTTGGCAATATAATGAAAGTAACAATGAGTTGTGACCATCGGGTAGTCGATGGCGCAAGCGGAGCCGCTTTTTTACAAACGCTTAAATCTCTACTGGAAGAGCCATTAAGAATGCTTCTATAAAATAGGAATACATAAAAAGCCTGAGATCAGAATTTCAGGCTTTTTGTTTATAGCCAAAAAGGCATATTATTGCCTGGACTATTGCTTATAATTAGTAGAAGTGAATAATTCGGATTCATCAAATTCATGACATGGAACATTAATAATTAACGACAAAAAAAAGTATATTTGCCATACAACGCAGAATTTAAAAATTAAAAAATGAAATTGTCCTATAAAATCCTATTAAGCTTCACCTTGCTTATTGCTGTTGCTATTTTATATCGCTTAATACCTATGCCGAGTGGCATTTACGGCATTACACCCATGTTTGCTATGGCTATCTTTGGGGGCGTGCTTTTTAGTAAGGATAAAAAATATGCTTTCGCTTTACCATTAATTACCTTCTTCCTTTCTGATGTGTTATTTGAGATTTTATTCAAGGCGGGAAAATGGAGTGTGCCTGGATTTTATAGCGGGCAGTTAATCAATTATATTTTATTTGCCCTGGTAACTTGCCTAGGCTTTTTTATCAAAAAAGCAAAAGTTCTAAATATTGCTGTCGCCTCCGTTGCAGCACCTACTTTGTTTTATATTTTATCCAATTTTTCTGTTTGGATTACTGGCAACTATTATCCAAAAAGCCTAGCAGGTTTGCAACAATGTTATGTTGCTGGTTGGCCGTTTTATTTTCCTTACAGCATTGTGTCAACTTTAGTATTTTCAGGAATTTTGTTTGGCGCCTATGCATTCTTAATAAAAGGTAAAATAATCTCGGCAAATCACACAGCTATTTAACTCAAGAGGTATGGTCAACAACAATTACCCAATAGTTATTTATTTTTTTGAATAATAATGTAAAATGGCCGCCTACCTCATCTTTCACCCGATTGAGATGCCAAACACCTATCACAAAACAGGCTTTTGGTGAAAGTTGTTGAATTTGCAAATTACTAAACTGCAATACACCCATTGATGCCTTATTAGGATAACTTTTCTTATAGTGGTCCAATATTTCTCTCCAACCGTAAGTAATCGTTTTCGAGCTGACAAATTGAAGACTATCGTCTTTCCAATAGCCTTTCATAAAACCATCAATATCACCATTATTCCAGGCTATTTGCTGAGATTGCATTACATGAAGGATCGCTTGCCTTGTACTACTCTTTTGAGCAAACGAGAAAGAAAAAGTCAAAACGACAATTGGCAAGAAAATAATCTTCTTCATATTCAATATTTAAGCAGAAAATTTTAGTTTACACCCACACCATTTTCTACCTCGTCATCAGGATTTACAAAAACTAATTTTCCTAAGGAGTTTTCAGCCATTAAGATCATTCCGTTACTTTCAATACCGCGCATTTTTCTCGGAGCGAGATTCGCAACAACCGTGACACGCTTCCCTATAATTTCTTCAGGAGAAAAATGTTGAGCAATACCGGAACAAATAGTACGGATTTCATTGCCTAAATCAATTTGCAGTTTTAATAATTTATCTGCTTTGGGAATTTTCTCAGCCTCTATAATTGTGCCGATGCGTAAATCAATTTTTGCAAAATCATCAAATTGTATGGCAGGCTTTTGAACCGTGGGCGTCGTTTCCGACCTTAAACTTTCGGTCTTTGATAATAGGCTTTTAGCGTCGTGTTTGGCTCCATTTTTCAATTTTTCTATCTGCGCATTTATCTCCTCATCTTCAATTTTCCTAAATAATAATTCCGGCGCGCGAAGCGAATACCCAACACTCAACAATTTAATTCTACCCCCGTTTTGCCATTCTAACATCTTATCTACCACTTTCATCATTTTACATAACTTACGAGCAGTATTTGGCAAAAAAGGATTCACAAAAATGGCGAGGTTGGCCGTGAGCTGCAAACATAGATGCAGACAATTGTCGATGAGTTGTTGATTTTGTGGATTTTCTCCCAAAGTTTTCGCAACAATCCAAGGCTCTTTTTCCTGCATATATTTATTACCTTTTCGAGCAAGATCTATTACTTCAAACAGGGCATCGCGAAACTTATAGTTTTCAATACTCTTCTCAATAACAATTTTCGCATTTTCAATGTCCGCAATCAACGCTTCATCCTTATTATCCAAAATTCCAGCATGTAAAGGAGGTACTTTACCCTTACAAAGTTTATGCATTAGCACAAAACTTCTATTAACAAAGTTCCCAAAAATATTTGCCAATTCACTATTGTTAGCATCTTGAAAGCCTTTCCAGGTAAATTCACTGTCTTTGGCTTCGGGCATAATAGTGGTGAGATAATATCTTAAAACGTCCACCAACTGAGGACCACCATTTTCCTTTTTTACAAAATCATCTATATAATCCTGCATCTCCAGTTTCCAGTTACGACTGGTACTCATTTTATCACCTTCGAGATTGACAAATTCATTTGCAGGAACATTATCTGGTAGAATATTCCCATGTAATTTCAACATTATCGGAAAAATAATACAGTGAAAAACAATATTGTCTTTCCCTATAAAATGTACTAGCTTGGTATCTTTGTCATTCCACAAAACATCAGCGTCTATATCGTTATCCAAACAATATTGTTTAGTCGCACTAATATAACCAATAGGTGCGTCGAACCACACGTACAACACTTTCCCATCGGCACCTTCCACAGGAACTTTCACGCCCCAATCAAGGTCGCGCGTTACAGCCCGAGGTTGCAAACCACTATCTAACCAACTTTTACATTGACCAAGCACATTGGTCTTCCAATCATTTTTGTGTGTCGCCAAAATCCATTCCCGAAGCCAATTTTCATGGCGATTTAAGGGCAAATACCAATGTTTTGTCAGTTTTTTTATGGGCGCATTCCCACTTAATGTGCTTACCGGATTGATTAATAACTCAGGACTCAAACTTGTACCACATTTCTCACATTGATCACCAAAAGCTTCTTCAAATCCGCAATTAGGACAAGTGCCCTTTATAAAACGATCAGCCAAAAATGTTTGTTCAGCTTCATCGAAATACTGTTCAGTTTCTTTTATCTCTAAATCACCATTATCATTCAATTTTTTGAAGAACTCTTGAGCAGTTTTATGATGTAAGGGTGCCGACGTGCGGTGATAAATATCAAAATCAATACATAAATCCTCAAAATTTTGTTTAATAATTGGATGGTATTTGTCAATAATGGCTTGGGCAGTAGTCCCTTCCTTTTTTGCTTGAATAGGAATGGCTGTCCCATGTTCATCACTCCCACATACAAATATTACTTCTCTCTTTTGCGCTTTTAAATAACGCACGTAAATATCAGCCGGTAAATAAGCACCAGCCAAATGACCAATATGTTTCAGCCCGTTTGCATAGGGCAAAGCAGCGGTAATCAAATATCTTTTTGTCGAATTCATTTTCTTTTCGCGTTAGAGCACAAAAGTATTGCAAATCAATGCAATACCAAAATGTCTTATTTGTTAGGAATGTATTTATATTTTGTAAAAGCTACAAGAAGTGGCTAAATACTAATTATGTCAAACATAAATGAAGGAATAGTTATTTGTTACCTCAAACGGCTTTTTTACCAAAATATTACCTTAATTTCGCAAATGTAAATCTTAATTAAGGATTGATATTAAATCGTTTCTTCATTTGATCTTTCGGCACATTTTTTGGTTAGAAAAGATTTATCTCTGAAATAATTCAAAAAATAACTTTCTTAGTTTAAACAATCATATGAGATATCTCGACCTAAATCATTATTCCACGGTTGTTTATGGTGCAATGTTCATTCTGGCAATGAGCATTAGCGTTTTTGCTATTCCTAGTATAATTTTTGTAGCGAAAAAGAAAAAGCTGTTGGATAAACCAGATTATAGAAAAAAGCACTTAAATGTTACGCCTAATTTGGGGGGGATTGCGTTATTCTCTGCTTTTGCATTTGTTGCTTGTATTTTTAATGTTGGATCTTATTTCGCAGGGTGGTGCTATATTTTAGCGGGCGCGTTCTTACTTTTTGTAACAGGTCTAAAAGATGATTTAGTCTCTATCGATCCTTATAAAAAATTTGTTGCTCAAATTATTGCAGCAATAATAGTTGTTTATATCGCGGACATTCGACTCTCCAACTTAGATGGTATTTTTGGCATCCATGAATTGCCTTATCTAATTAGTTTTGTCTTATCTGTAATAGGAATCACCTTTGTAACAAATGCGTTTAATTTGATTGACGGAGTAGATGGTCTTGCTGGTGGATTGAGTTTACTACTATTTTCCTTCCTTGGAAGCATGTTTGCTTGGAATAATGATATTGGTCTTGCTATGATTTGCTTTACAATTTCGGGCGCAATTGTAGGCTTTCTAAAGTATAATATTGCTCCTGCAAAAATATTTATGGGAGATACCGGTTCTTTAATAATTGGCTTTTTAGCCTCCGTACTCAGTATCGCATTTGTGAATAAAATCGGATCAAATACTTCAACAGGATTTTTAAGTAGGTTAAGTCAGCAAAACGGCAACATTTCTATTGCGTTGGCAGCGATTATTGTTCCCGTTTATGATACGTTCCGAGTATTTACAACGAGAATCTTGCGTGGCTATTCTCCATTCAGACCCGACAGAACACATGTTCATCATGTACTCTTGGATTTAGGGCTTACGTCTACACAGGTTTCTGCAACATTATTTAGTATTACTGCAGCATTTATAGCATTTGCCATTGGATTATGTTATTGGCAGGTAGACCCCACTATTTCTATTTT
>NZ_JBNQGD010000139.1:0-3390 GCF_050436765.1 Arachidicoccus sp.
TATTGGCAAACTGTTCAGCAGCATCCCCGCTCACTAATGGAGCGATACGAACGGTGTTCTGAGCATGCACAATTCCGCCCGCAAGGAGATTCAATAGGAAAACATACATTAATCTTTTTTTTCGCATTGCTTCAATTTTCTATTTGCATCAAAAGGCCTTGTACCATCTTCATCAATCAAATGGGGGGCTCTATCCATCATATCTTCCCGATATTTTTTCAAAACAGCTTTGATAGACATTGTGCAACCTAAGTCAGAATGGGTTTTTGAGACTATCCAAATATCGGTTACTACAGAAGCCTTCCCGCCTGGGACCAGATTCAATGCAGGTGGTGCTATTGGTATGGGAGATGTAGGCCTTTGCGCTATAGCCTTCTGCGCGCCCATGAAACGTAAGGCGCAGAAGATATATTTTACAATATCATCATTTTTAATTCGCATTACATACTCGACTTATTATTGCTTTTATTGAATGAAATATGATTTTTAATATACGCAATCAATTACTCTGGAATAAAACTAACCGATTCACTTGCCTTGATTGTACAACTGAATTTCCCCGAACAATTTTAACCGTTTTTTGTTCAATTCACTAATGAATCCATAAGATGGAATACTTTATCAATCATTGCTGTGCCGTGATACTGAAAACGTCCAGTCTTTTGCCCAGTCTAATGCGATGATAAAAAGCAATAAAATAATTCATCTCTTCTTTTTCACCCTTGCAATTACAGCTTTGTTTTAATCTTTAAAACTTCAGGCCTCAGGTAGGGTTTATTGGCATCAACAACTCCCTTCCATGCGTAAGGATCCTCTCCCGCCACCATTACAATATCTCTGAGATCCTCCGTAGCAGGCAATTTCCCATCCTGATCCCAAGGCAACATCGATTCGGCACTCATGTAATGGTTCACCAGGGCTGTACGGAAGCAGCCGGTAGTTTTATTGCGTTTAGAACTATGCAAGGTATAACCATCGAAAAAAACGACAGAGCCTTTTGCCACTTCAACCGGTACTGGCCCAGCAGAGCCATACTTCGACACATCAATGCTGTCTACATCCGCATACTCATCACTATGGTTATTTACCCGACGCATCAGATAACCGGGCCTGCCGGGAATAATCCACAGGCATCCGTTTTCAATACTTGCATCGTCAATGGCAATCCATACACCAATAAGCGAGCGGTCCCTGGTTGGTATATAAAATTCGTCCTGATGCCAAGCTTGGCCGGCTTTACCCGGACCTTTTACAAACAGCATTGACTGCATGCATTTTACATTGGGACTTATGATATTCGTTAATACATGCACTATTTTTGGATGGGACAAATAATTATAAATAACAGATGAAATTTTATGAGGGAAGTGGATGGCTACATATTTTTTTAAAATATCATCATCTGATTCAACGCCATCTACAGCCAACATGCCGTCTACATATCCCCTTTCTCCACGAAAAATGGCAGCAGTCTCTTTCTTAAGTTCGGTAATTTCATTGCCAGACAATAAATCCGCTGCTATTAAATAACCATTTTGTTTGTAAAAGGCGATATTTTCGCTGGAAATACTGCCTTTGCGGATATACGCATTTTTCTTACTCATAATAATTTTTTAAGAGGTAAATAATATTTCTATTTCTTCCAACGATTTCCCTTTGGTTTCTTTCACTTTCAAGTACATATAAATAAAGGCGATAACGCAAAACAAGGCGTAGCAAAACATAGGTACCGATACACCGAAATGTTTTGTCATAATGGGGAAAATAAGTGTTGATGCAAAATCAGCCAGCCACAATGCAAGTGTGGCTATAGATAAGGCTAAACTGCGAATAAGATTTGGAAAAATTTCGGCGAGATATACCCATACAACGGCGCCCATTGTAGCGGAAAACGAGGCCACGTATAGCAACATAAAAACCAAGACGATATAATGGTCAAAATAATGATAGCGGAAGCATAACCCTACGGCGGTTAATGATAATCCCATTAGCACACTGCCAATTAATAGCAATTTTCGGCGCCCTATTCTGTCAACCAGACCAATGGCAACCAAAGTGAATATTACATTTACAACACCGATAATAATGGTTTGCAATAAGGAAGAACTACTGCTTATTCCGGTCGCTTTAAAAATAACCGGAGCATAATAAATAATTGCATTGATACCTGTAACCTGTTGAAAAACGGCTACTAAAATGCCAATAAATAAAATAGGTCTATATGTTTTTTTAAATAGCAGTTTCCAGGAAACGCTGTGTTTGGCGTGGAAGCTCCTTTCAATTTCCATCACTTCTTCTTCAACCCATTGGGCTTCTGAAATTTTTGCAAGAATTATTGTGGCCTCTTTTTTTCTCCCTTTCATTATCAGCCATCTTGGTGTTTCAGGTACCAGTAACAATAGCAGGAAAAACAGGAGTGCGGGTACGGCCTGAGATGCAAACATCCATCGCCAATTATTACTTCCAAAATCATCTAAAAGGTAGTTAGTAAAATAGGCCACAAGGATGCCTATTACAATAGCCATTTGATAGCAAGCTACCAGCCGTCCGCGCCATTTTGCAGGCGCTATTTCTGCAATGTACATGGGAGATACCATGGCTGCGGCGCCCACCCCTAATCCGCCAATAAGGCGAAATAAAATAAATATAAGTAGTTGCTGCGACATGCCGGCTCCAATACCGGAAATCGCAAACAATGCAGCGCATACAATCAACGATAACCGGCGACCATAACAATCTGCTATTTTACCCGCGAATATTGCTCCAACAGCACAACCAATCAGAATGGCGCTTACCGACCAACCAAGCATATACGCATCCATAGAAAAGTATTTGCTGATATAAGGAATAGCTCCGGAAATGATCGCCGTATCGAAACCAAATAATAATCCCCCTAATGCTGCGATGCCACTGGTAAGCAGGATAAATGTGGTATTCAGCTCACCGTTATGTGCTGTTTTAATAGATAAAAATCTCGCTGATAAAAGATTCAAAATACTAGGCTTTAATGGTGTATTGTTGGTATGTTATGGAGCAAAGTTTGCATGGTGGCGTCATCATCGGGGAATAACATAGGAAAAAATTGGCCGTCAAGCACCTTATCTTGCGGCATACTGGGAAAACCCGCTAAAGCCTCAAGTCGATCATATCCAGCCGTATTACCTTGTGTATCGTGTCCCATTGCATTAATCACAACAGCTCTTCGTGATCTTTCGGAATGATTGGCATAGGAACCATGCATCATTAAAGGGTGATGAAAACTTGCATAGCCTCTTTTTAGTTCATTGGCTACTTTCTTTCCGAATTGAATTTGTTGATTTCCATCCAGAACCTGCTTCACAGCATCCATATCACCTGCCAGCCCGGTGACAGGAAGTAAACCCCATTGAT
>NZ_JBNQGD010000140.1:0-8212 GCF_050436765.1 Arachidicoccus sp.
CACCCAAAATGACCATTTTCCCCTTTGGGTGTCTCAGCGCACAAAACAGGAAAAAGCAAGTGAGATTTCACTTGCTTTTTTTATGTCAACACATAAGCCTAATTTCCATTAAAAGAATTTAGACCGGTAGTCTTCAATTTTAGCACTTTGTTGCAATGCATTAATGAAATGACCTTGAATTTGTTGCAACCAGCTTTGTTTCATTGTAGATTTTGCTGCTTCTGCCCCGCCATCCAAAGATGGCTTTGCAGTGACACTGGTAGGTTCAATAACAAATACACCACTATTACCTGCAATAGGTGCACTCACCTTATTCAATAACGCTTTATTAAAAGCGGCACCAACCACTTTTGGTTCATTACCAATATTAGGAATAAAGGAAGCCTCGAAAGAAATACTATCTACGGTTACTATTTTTGATCCGGTAGATTCTGCATAGCTTTCCAAAGTATTGCCCTTAAATTTATCTTGAATAATCTGCGCTTTCTTTTGATTCATCAATACTGTTTGTACATATGGGCGAACACTTGCAGCATCAGGTAGGCCCGGTTTTGCATCACTTGTGATGGAAGCAACAATAAAGCTATTGTTTATCTCAATAGGTTGAGAAACTTCACCCACTTTATGTGCATAAACCCATTTAACCATATCCCGGCTAGAACCAAAAGAACCTATTTGATAATCATTTTCTTTAAGATCACGAACTGGTTGAACAGCGATGTTTTTCTTTTGTGCACTTTCCAGGAAAGATTTTTGATTTTGATTGGAAGCAACAAATTCTGCCGCAACATTATTCACAGAATCAATTGTTTGTTGGCTAGCTTCAATAGGGCGTCCTACATAAGCAATATTATATCCTTCTGCTGAACCTTTTTGTCCCAATATTTGAATATAATGATAACCAAATTGCGTTTTTACGATTTTACTTTCCCCTGTTTTACCGCTGAAGGCAAAGTTATTGAATTCAGGCATCATGGTTCCAGATGCGAAATAATCAATCACACCACCTTTTTCAGCACTTCCGCCGTCGTCAGAAAATTTCTGTGCAATTGAATCAAAGCTTGCACCGGCCTTTATATCTGCAATGGCGCTATCTAGTCTTTTAAGCGCGCTGCTGTCATCACGAACCTGAACAAACTGGCCGGATTGTGGATCACGTTGAGCTGTTGCTACTAATATGTGACGCACTTTTACTGAATCCGGAACAACCATTTTACCCACTATTTTGGCAAAAACATAATTACCGTTAGAAATATAAGGACCATAAATAGAATCTACCGGCGTAGCCAATATTTGTTCCTTATCAGGAAACTGCATTTGATTCGAATTGATATATCCGTTATAATATGGAATAGTGCCATCTTTTGATTCAACAAAAGCAGCATTGTCTTTAGTCGCAATAAAATCTGATTTTAACCCATTTAAAGTGGCTTTAATGTTGGCAGAGTCAGTTGCGCTTGGTGATGCACTAAAAGCGATACAATCTATAGAGCGTGTTTCTTCTTTTTGTTCAAATTGCTTTTTATGCTTATTTACATAAGCCATTATTTCTGCATCACTCACCTTAACAGCGCTGTCGCTTACGGAAGTGTAAGGAACGGAAACTAAAGAGGCATTTGCTATGGAGTTATTATCTACATAGGTTTTTTGAGCCAGCCAAGAAGGAATATAAGTCGCTCCCACCAATAAGGATTGGTATTTAGTTAATCTAATTTGGTCATTTTCCTGGTCTAATAACTCAGACACCTGTGCTTTTTGCTCTTCTGTTCCACTTCTTTTTACCTGAGCCAAAGCGTTTCTGGCAGCATTTGCGTCATATTGGCCGGTTTGTTGGTTAACAAACTGTTGCAAAAATTGGGGCGGATTATTGCCAAATAACGCTGCATCCATATCCGTTGGCGTCACCTCCAAACCTAATTGCTTATAAGATTGGTCCAGCAAGGCAGTTTGCACATAGTATTGCCATACTCCCGCCATAACTTGTTCACGGGGTGTGGCGCTGTTACCCTGCATCTGCATTACCATATCTACTCTTTTATTAAAATCGGCAACGGCAATTTTATCACCGTTTACTGTTCCCAAAGTAGTCGTATTGGTAAACATATTTCCACCTCTGGAATAATCCATCATAATAAATGCAATCAATGCGATGGAGATAAGAATAAAAACTATCCAAGCACCTTTCTCCTGTATTTTTTGAATAATGGACATAATATTTTCTTTCTTTTACAAATTTTTAAGATGGCAAAAATAACGGAATATATGATTGCAACAAATGTACGGCAAAAGTTATTTTTATTTTTTACCAAAAAGATGCCTCTTTTCAGCAGCTGGACTAACTTTCGTTAGCCAAAATTTTCTTCAAATACTTGATTAAAGTTGCTAATATTGCCGCGTGTAGCTACATTTGTGATTCATTTTGTGATTCAAACATTACACATATTATTGTGTAAAATAAGAAAAGGAGAAAATAATGTCACGTCCTGTAAGATTTAACATACATCCCAAACAACCCGACATTCATGATAATATTGCCTTAGCCGAAATGCCCGATGGGCTAAACGGCGAGGGTTATTTTGCCACTAACCTGGAAAAAGTTGTGGCTTTGGGAAGAAAAAACTCACTTTGGCCCTTACCTTTCGCTACTTCCTGTTGCGGTATTGAATTTATGGCTACAGCAGCCGCTAATTATGATCTGGCACGCTTTGGTGCGGAGCGTATGGCTTTCACTCCACGTCAATGTGACTTATTGATGGTTATGGGAACGATTGCCAAAAAAATGGCGCCAATTTTAAAAGAGGTATATTTACAAATGGCAGAGCCTCGTTGGGTGATGGCTGTAGGGGCCTGCGCTTCCTCAGGAGGTATTTTTGATACATACTCTGTTTTACAAGGTATTGACCAGGTTATACCCGTAGATGTATATGTACCTGGTTGCCCTCCTCGTCCGGAAGCTATTTTGGATGGCTTTATGCGTATCCAGGATTTAGCGGGAAATGAAAGCTTAAGGCGCAGGAACAGCGAACATTACAAGGCTTTGATGGGAAGCTATGATATTCAATAATTTTGATCGAAATCGAAATAATGACAAACGAATTTATTCAACAAAAGATTACTGCACAGTTTGGCGAGAAGGTCACCAACTTTGAAGAGCCCTATGGCATGTTGACTTTTGAAACTACTGCAGATAATAATATTGTACTGTTGCGTTTTTTATTTGATGACCCCGATTTGCAATTTCGTTTTTTGACTGATGTAACTGCTGTACATTATCCTGATAATAAAGACCGCGAGCTGGCGATTGTCTATCATTTACATAATTTGGTAGACAATGTCCGCATACGGTTCAAATGTTTTATTAGTATTGAAAGACCCGATATCGAATCTGCAACAGCAGTATATGAGTCCGCCAATTGGCAGGAACGGGAGACGTACGATTTTTACGGAGTAAACTTCGTAAACCATCCTAATCTCAAAAGAGTCTTGAATGTAGAAGAAATGGATTATTTCCCCATGCGTAAAGAATATCCGTTAGAAGACCAGTCCCGTATTGACAAAGATGATGAGATGTTTGGAAGGGGAGGGAGTTTTAATTAAGTCATTTAATGATTCTATGAGAGGATTTTTATTTATTGTGTTGGTCTCAATTTCTGCGAATTTATTTGCGCAGCAGAAGGGTGAGTATTTTGTAAAGAATGATGGAGATACGGTTTATTGTGGTATAAAGAAGATAGATATTGATAAGATCAAATTGAGTTCTACTATTTTAGGAAAAAATGTTTGGCCCGTTGATAGTTTAAAGTGTTTTAGATATAATAGTATTTTATGGAATACATATTCGTATCCAATAGAAAAAGAAAATGGAGGAGCGCCTGCAATGGATAAGATTTTTTTGCCGCAGCTTTATACAAATATAAATTTGCGTTTAGGAAACTGGGGACCGGCATTAGGTGCAAAATCATTTAGCCAGGTATACCTGACTTCGGATGGCAAATCAGTTCTTTATGATGTGATTACAACAGAAAATAGCGCACCGGAGATTTTAATTAAGAGCAGGCTTTTTTTAAAAAAAATGGGAGACTCGGGTTTAATCAGAATCCCTTTTCTTCCGAAACCAGGATTCTTAACATCTAAGACTAAAAAGGAAGAGGTGAAAAAAATGTTTCCCGTAATTAAAGCATATTTAGCCGAAATCACTAAAGACAAACCTAGATTTAATAAACCGGTAATAAATGAAAATCTTTTCCCGGATTATGATCGCGTTAAATCCTATATCATAAGTTACTTATTGGCTAAATAAAATAGTTATATAGTTTAAAAATGGCAGACGAATACATAGCAGAGAAAAATATAAAGCTTCCAGATGGTTCCATCGAGAAGACGACAACCACCCTAAATCTTGGACCTACACACCCGGCAACACATGGTGTGTTTCAAAATATATTGGAGGTAGATGGAGAGCGTATTGTATCGGCGGAGCAAACCGTGGGTTATATTCACCGTGCATTTGAAAAAATCGCGGAACGCAGACCTCTATATCAAATAACCCCCTTAACGGATAGATTAAATTATTGCAGCAGCCCGATTAATAATATGGGTTGGCATATGACCTGCGAAAAATTGCTGAAAATAGCGACGCCAAAACGCGTAGATTATATGCGCGTAATCATTATGGAATTGGCTCGCATCTCCGATCACTTGATTTGTAGCTCTATTATGGTCGTAGATGCCGGTGGCTTTACCCCTTTTTTATATTTGATGGAATACCGCGAATTGATTTATGAAATTTACGAAGAAATTTGCGGCTCACGTTTAACTACAAATATCGGACGTATTGGAGGTTTTGAACGAAACTTCAACAATACCGCCTGGACGAAACTCGAAAAGTTTTTGAGAGAATATCCTAAAGCGTTAAAAGAATTTGAAACACTTACACAACGCAACCGCATTTTCATGGATCGCTGCATTGGGGCCGGCCCTATATCTGCCGAACGCGCACTTAATTATGGTTTTACGGGTCCCAACCTCCGCGCTGCCGGTGTAGATTATGACGTACGTGTGCATTCACCTTATAGCAGTTATGAAGACTTTCAGTTTAATGTTCCTATAGGTACAACGGGCGACTGTTACGATCGTTATTTGGTTCGCAACAAAGAAATGTGGGAATCACTTAGTATCATTAACCAGGCATATCAAAAAGTACAGGAATTTAAAGGAGCTGAAGCAGAAGTTTTTCATGCTGATGCACCCGATTATTATCTGCCTGAAAAAGCGGATGTTTATACAAAAATGGAAGCCCTGATTTATCACTTCAAAATAGTGATGGGTGAAACCGAAATACCGAAAGGCGAAGTATATCATAGTGTAGAAGGAGGTAACGGAGAATTAGGTTTCTATTTAATTAGTGATGGTGGGAGAACACCTTATCGTTTACACTTTCGCAGACCTTGCTTTATCTATTACCAAGCTTATTCAGAACTCACCAAAGGCGCAATGCTCAGTGATGCTGTCATTGTAATGAGTAGCTTGAATTTGATTGCCGGTGAAATGGATGCATAATAAAGAATTAGAAAGCCAAAATAAAAATGGAGGCTTTAACTTTTGAATTTAATAAAATGGCTATAGCTTTTTCAGAAGAAAAATTAAATAAAGTAAAAGAAATCATCGCACGTTATCCACAAGGGAAACAAAAAAGTGCTTTGTTACCTCTTTTGCATTTGGCACAGGATGAGTTCGGTGGATGGTTAGATGTCCCCGTAATGGATTATGTAGCCGATTTACTGGAGATAAAACCTATCGAAGTTTATGAAGTCGCTACTTTTTATACGATGTTCAATACAAAACCGGTAGGTAAATACCTGTTGGAGGTTTGTAAAACCGGGCCTTGCATGCTCAATGGCAGCGACGATATTATAAAATATATCGAAGAAAAGCTAGGCATAAAACCGGGTGAAACTACCCATGACGGCATGTTTACTTTGAAACCGACCGAATGTTTAGGTGCTTGTGGTTACGCGCCTATGATGCAACTCGGGAAATATTATAAAGAACATCTGACTAAAGAAAAAATAGATGCATTGATTATAGAATGCAGAGAAGGGAAAGCGAAGGTTAATTAAAAATAGAATATATGAGTCGCTGCAATGATGAATCACCTGAAATAAAATGCACAAAACGAAATATCAATATAAAAATAATTTCGTTAGTTATAGCTTTTATCGCATGGGCATCTGGTACATATTTGTTATGGACTGAGCAATCTCATTTTGTTTCACTTTTAGTTTTGGCCCTAATAATTGGAGGCGCGGTTACTTATTTTATTGACTGGAGGAGGTTTAAAAATAATTAGAGAGAATAAAAGCCCTCTTTTTTAATCGTTGAATATTAACTTTTGAATTGATAATGAAACTACTTTTAGAAAACGCACATATAGAAGGGATTCGCTTTTTTGAAGCTTATCGCAAACACGGTGGCTATCGAAGTGTAGAAAAAGCGTTGAAAATGTCGCCTACAGAAATTGTGGAAGAAGTAAAGAAAAGCGGCTTACGGGGCCGTGGGGGGGCCGGATTCCCTACCGGACTAAAATGGAGCTTCTTGGCAAAGCCCGAAGGTATTCCGCGCCATTTGGTGTGCAACGCCGATGAAAGCGAACCGGGTACTTTTAAGGATAGATATTTGATGGAATTTTTACCCCATCTTTTAATCGAAGGCCTGATTACTTCAAGTTATGCCTTGGGCTCAAATGCGACTTACATCTATATTCGCGGCGAATATGCTTGGATTCCGGAAATTTTGGAACAAGCTATTTGGGAAGCAAAAAACAATGGCTTTTTGGGGAAAAATATTTTAGGTTCCGGTTTTGATTGTGAAATATACGTACATCGTGGCGCAGGAGCTTATATCTGTGGTGAAGAAACAGCTTTGATAGAAAGCCTCGAGGGCAAGCGTGGTAATCCCCGTATCAAACCGCCGTTCCCTGCCATACAAGGTGTATGGATGCGGCCGACAGTTGTAAATAACGTAGAAACTATAGCAGCGATTGTCCCCATTATCAATATGGGTGGGGAAGAATATGGAAAAATAGGCGTAGGAAAGTCTACGGGTACGAAATTAATCTCCGCCTGTGGTAATTTGAATAAGCCCGGTGTTTATGAAATTCCATTTGACCTTTCTGTTGAAGATTTTATCTATAGTGACGAGTGGTGTGGCGGCATTCCTAAAGGGAAAAAATTAAAAGCTTGCATTCCCGGCGGTTCTTCTGTCCCTATTCTTCCAACCAACTTACTATTGACAACGGCTAAAGGGGAGAAAAGATTGATGAATTATGAAAGTCTGTCTGATGGTGGCTTCCAAACAGGCTCTATGCTGGGTTCGGGTGGGTTTATTGTTTTAGATGAAGACCAATGCGTGGTAAAACACACGATGACTTTAGCCCATTTCTATATGCATGAAAGTTGTGGTCAATGCAGCCCTTGTCGTGAAGGCACCGGTTGGATGTGGCGCATTTTGAAAAATATAGAATACGGCAAAGGCAAACTGGAAGATATAGATTTGCTTTGGGATGTACAACGCAGGATTGAAGGGAACACGATTTGTCCTTTAGGAGATGCAGCTGCTTGGCCGGTTGCCGCAGCAATCAGGCATTTTAGGGATGAGTTTGAATGGCATGTATTAAATCCCGAGGAAGCGCAAATTAGAAATTTTGGATTGGCGCATTATGCGGATGAATTATTAATTCAAAATTAAAAAGTAAAAATGTTACTTAAGCTATAAAGGCAATTGACATTTTTGGTTTTTTATTTTTAAATATTGACTGTATGTCTGATCAACCTCTTTTTAAAGTTACCATAGATAATATTACGGTAGAAGTTCCGGCAGGAACAACTATCCTGCAGGCTGCGCGACAAGCCGGCCCGGAAGTTACACCACCTGCTATGTGTTATTACAGCAAGCTCGAAGGTAGTGGCGGTAAATGCCGCACCTGTTTAGTGGAAGTAAGTAAAGGATCGGAAAAAGATCCACGCCCCATGCCAAAACTGGTCGCAAGCTGTCGTACAACCGTCATGGATGGAATGGAGGTAAAAAACTTTACATCAGAAAGAGTGTTAGACGCTCGTGCCGGGGTCGTTGAATTTTTACTCATAAATCATCCTTTGGATTGTCCTATTTGCGACCAGGCCGGAGAATGTCATTTGCAGGATTTGGCCTACGA
>NZ_JBNQGD010000140.1:8222-39048 GCF_050436765.1 Arachidicoccus sp.
ATGGGAAAGCGGGTACTCGTTATGAATTTCAACGCCGCACTTTTGAAAAACATACCTTAGGCGACAAAATACAACTGCACATGACACGCTGTATTTTGTGTTACCGTTGTGTAATGGTAGCGGATCAACTTACCAAAAATAGAGAACACGGTGTATTGGATCGTGGTGAACACGCGGAAATAACCAGCTATTTAGAAAAAA
Source organism: Arachidicoccus sp. (assembly GCF_050436765.1). Classification (NCBI taxonomy): domain Bacteria; kingdom Pseudomonadati; phylum Bacteroidota; class Chitinophagia; order Chitinophagales; family Chitinophagaceae; genus Arachidicoccus; species Arachidicoccus sp. The sequence continues at coordinate 8,424 of NZ_JBNQGD010000140.1, forward strand.
ACTTAGATAACGAATTTATTGGAAATGTCATTGATGTTTGTCCGGTTGGCGCTTTGACAGATAAAACATTTCGATTCAAAAATCGCGTATGGTTTTTAAAACCTTTAAATGCGCATCGCGACTGCGAAAAATGTTGTGGCAAAGTAACGCTTTGGAACCGCGGCGACGAAGTCTTTCGTGTAACTGCCCGCAAAGATCAATGGGGCGAAGTAGAAGATTGGATTTGCAATGATTGTCGTTTTGATAAAAAGAAAACTAGTGATTGGATAATAGAAGGACCGAGAGAAATGGCCCGTCATTCCGTTATCTCGGCTAATAAATATATAGGTCTGAAAAAACCAACAGAAACGATTGGCGAAGTAATTGGCAAAAAGCCGCGCTTGTTTATGGACATTCGTAAGGTAAGCGGCGTAAATAAAAAAGACATTGATTTAAGCCTGATTGAAGGCCCGGCGCATTCAACAGATTTTGATAAGGATAAATAGAGATTTGCTTAAAAATTATTAGAACGTACGAAAATGACTTTATTAGCATTTGACTGGACCATTGTAATAGAAAAACTCATCTTAGTTGCTGTGGTGGTTTTTGCCAGCTTAGGCATCGCCCTATATTCCACTTGGGCAGAAAGAAAAGTTGCTGCCTTTATGCAAGACCGCAAAGGTCCAAATAGAGCCGGACCCTTTGGGTTATTGCAGCCTTTTGCTGATGGTGCCAAACTTATTTTTAAAGAAGAAATCATTCCGAACTCTTCCAATAAATGGTTATTTATTTTAGGCCCGGCAATGGCAATGACAGCAGCTTTAATTACAAGTGCCGTAATTCCCTGGGGTAATTATCTGGAAATTGGCGGTAGACATATTGATCTTCAAATTGCAGATGTAAATATTGGTATCTTATACGTTTTTGGTGCGGTCAGCATTGGTGTATATGGAATCATGATTGGCGGTTGGGCTTCCAATAATAAATTTTCTTTACTCTCTGCTTTACGGGGTGCCTCACAAGCCATTAGCTATGAATTAGCAATGGGCATGGCATTGATTGCGGTATTGATGTGTACGGGAACTTTAAGCCTAAAGACTATTGTAGATCAACAAATGGCACCCGGCCATTTATGGAATATTTGCTACCAACCATTGGGCTTTTTAATATTTTTTGTTTGTGCTTTCGCAGAATGTAACCGTACTCCATTCGATTTATCCGAGGCCGAAAATGAATTGAACATGGGCTATCACCAGGAATATTCTTCGATGAAACTTGGCTTTTATTTGTTTGCGGAATATGTGAATATGTTCATTTCCAGCGCAGTAATGGTTACCTTATTTTTTGGGGGGTACGATGTACCTTTCTTAAATGAAAGCTTGTTGTCTCCTAACGTCGCCGCGTTGATAGGCATTATCGCATTAATGGTCAAAATAGTTATTTTCATTTTCATCTTTATGTGGGTACGTTGGACAGTTCCAAGATTCCGTTATGATCAATTAATGAATTTGGGTTGGAAAAAATTATTGCCTTTAGCATTGGTGAATATGCTGATAACAGCGGTAGTGATTTTGTTACTGCATAAATAGAAATTTGGAAATTAGTTGATTGGGTACTGATAGTTAAAGCTATTAATTGAAAAAGTTGGATGATTAATTTGCCGGTCTGAGAAGATAACAATTCTTACATCGCAAATCATAAATATAATGACATGCAAAGTTTAACGAATAGATCAGAAAATGTAAACAGAAGTCCGATGACTTTTGCTGAAAGAATATATATTCCGGAGATAGCTAAAGGCATGGCTATTACCTTGAAACATTTTTTCAAAAAGAAAGTCACCGTTTCTTATCCCGATGAGACACGACCATTCAGTCCGGTTTTCAGGGGACTACACGTACTCAATCGTGATGAAGAAGGCCGCGAACGTTGCACCGCCTGCGGACTATGCGCCGTAGCTTGTCCTGCAGAAGCGATTACCATGGAAGCAGCAGAAAGATTGCCGGGTGAAGAGCATTTATATCGCGAAGAAAAATATGCTGCAAAATATGAAATAAATATGTTGCGTTGTATTTTCTGTGGATTATGCGAAGAGGCCTGCCCGAAAGATGCTATTTATTTGAGTGAAACGGTTACGCCTTCTGATTATGCCAGAAAGAAATTTATTTATACAAAACAAGATATGCTGATTCCTAATCCGGTTACCGAGCCCGAAGCTTATGCAGAGGCTCTTGGAAAGAATCAACCAACAACAGCAGGTTCGTTAAAATAAACATTGCTAAAATAATTGTTCAATAATTTTTGAAAAATAAAAAATGGGAATAGCTGCAATACTTTTTTGGATCCTAAGTGTGCTCACTATCTTTAGTGCAATAATGGTCGTTGTGAGCAAAAACCCTGTACATAGTGTGTTGTGGCTTATAGCAACATTCTTTGCAATTTCGGGGCATTATATTATGATGAACGCCCAATTTTTGGCCATCGTTAATATTATCGTGTATGCGGGTGCCATTATGGTACTTTTCCTTTTCGTAATAATGTTAATGAATCTCAACAGCAATACCGAACCGCGCAAAAATATCTGGGCAAAACTCATAGGCGTAATTTCTGCAGGTATGTTGCTTTGGATTTTAATTTCTGTTGTTCGCACCTACAGTGATCAAACAAAAGCGCATCCGCAAATAACCACTTTTAATACCGGGAATATCGGGCTAATAAAGAATTTGGGACAGGTTTTATTTACCCAATATGCATTACCATTTGAATTATGCAGTGTGTTATTTTTAAGCGCTATGATCGGTGCCATAGTGATCGGAAAGAAAAATTAACGAATGGGGGATGAACAAATGAATAGGAAAATAAATATCTTAAATAAATCGTAGATCAGACATCAAAAATCATAATTAATTATGCCTATACAATATTACATAGCCTTGGCCGTAACGCTTTTCTCTATTGGTGTTGTAGGTGTTTTAATACGCCGAAATGCTATCATTGTTTTTATGTGTATAGAACTAATGCTAAATGCGGCAAACTTGCTTTTAGTTGCATTTTCCAAGACACATCAAGGCATTGCAGGCAATGTACTTGCCGGAATTGATGGTCAAATATTTGTTTTCTTTATCATGGTAGTTGCGGCTGCGGAAGTAAGTGTAGGGCTGGCAATTATAGTAATGATGTATCGAAATACGCACTCGACAGATATCAACTTTTTAAACAGACTGAAAAACTAAATAAAAGCGATTGGCTACTCTTTTTAATTTTTACATATAAGATATTATGAACTTAGCATACTTAGTACCATTATTTCCTTTATTGGGTTTCTTAATCAACGGGATATTCCGTAAGCAACTAAGCAAACAAGCTGTGGGCATTGTTGGTTGGGGCGCTTTGTTAATTTCTTTTATTGTAAGTCTTGTACTCTTTTTCGATGTAAAATCTGGGGGAGCCGGGACCATAAGGTATTTTGATTTCATCAATATCTCAAGCTTCAACATACCATTTGCCTTTCAAATTGATCAACTGACATCCATCTTCCTATTAATCATTACTGGCGTTGGTTTTTTAATACACGTGTATTCTACTTCGTATATGCACGATGAACAATCGCATCATTTCGCGCGTTATTTCGCTTATCTGAACCTGTTTGTTTTTTCTATGCTGTTGCTCGTGATGGGTGCTAACTTCTTGATAATGTTTATCGGATGGGAAGGTGTAGGGTTATGTTCTTATTTACTCATCGGCTATTGGTTTAAAAATAATACATTCAATTATGCGGCCCGCAAAGCCTTTGTGATGAATCGTATTGGGGACCTTGGATTTATCATTGCTTTATTTTGGCTTTTAGAAAAATTGGGAACACTTAGCTATAGTGAAGTATTTACAACAGCCGCTTTATCAAAACTATCTTCTCACGACATTATAGGTATTACACTATTGTTATTTGTAGGCGCAACCGGTAAAAGCGCACAAATACCCCTATACACCTGGTTGCCGGATGCGATGGCAGGGCCGACACCTGTTTCTGCATTGATCCACGCTGCAACAATGGTTACTGCCGGTGTCTATATGATTGCGCGCAGTAATTTATTATTTGCAATGGCGCCTTTTACCAATCAAATAATCGCTATTATAGGTGTAGCCACTGCGGTGTTTGCCGCAACAATTGCTTGTAAACAAAATGATATTAAAAAAGTATTGGCTTATTCTACGGTAAGCCAATTGGGTTATATGTTTTTAGGATTAGGCGTCGGCGCTTATGGAGGAGCCGTTTTTCACGTAATGACACACGCGTTTTTTAAGGCACTTTTATTCTTGGGCGCAGGTTCTGTAATACACGCAATGGGTGGTGAACAAGATGGTCGCCGTATGGGTGGGTTGAAAAAATTTATGCCCATTACTCATATTACTTTCTTGTTAGCTTGCCTGGCTATTGCAGGTGTACCACCATTTTCAGGCTTTTTCTCTAAAGATGAAATTTTATCGGCAGCTTATGCTTCTAACCCTATCTTATATTATTTTGGTGTGTTTGGCGCATTACTCACGGCTTACTATATGTTCCGTATTTATGCCATGACATTCTTAGGGAAATTCAGAGGAACCGAAGAGCAGAAACACCATTTGCACGAAAGTCCAAAGGCGATGACGATTCCCTTGTCAATATTGGCGATTCTTGCTGTAGTAGGTGGTTTCATTGGCATTCCGGAAGTGTTTGTTCCGAATGCGCATTTATTGGAAAATTATCTGCGTCCCATATTCGCTGCTTCAGAACCACTGAAGCACGTCCATGAGGTCTCCCGCTCAACAGAACTTTTATTGATGGCCATTTCGACGATACTCATTATCCTTTCTATTATTTGGGCCTGGACCAAATTTTCTAACTATGAAGACCAGGCAAGGCCTACAACCGGCATTGCAAAAGCGTTGGAAAATAAATGGTATGTAGATGAAATATATGATGCGCTGGTTGCTAACCCGTTAATGAAGTTTACGGCTTTCTTAAAAAACATTGTTGAGAAATCCGGTATAGACGGCATTGTAAACGGAGTAGGGAAATTTATACAATATTCATCCAGGCAAATCCGATTGGTGCAAAGCGGGCAAGTAGGCTCCTATATTTTAATGATGGTACTTTCTTTGGTGATTTTGTTTTTAGTTTTCTGGAATCAGGCTTATATAGCACATTTTGTCAGCGTTATTTTTAAATAATATATACATCAACTTTTTGTAAAGAGATTACAACACAGATATGATAGTTTTACTCATTCTTATTCCGGTAATTGCAGGCCTTTTATCCTTTTTTATAAAAAATGATCGGGCAGCAAAGAACTTTTCGCTCATTGCATCGGTTATTACATTCTTAGTTACACTATATGTAATTGCCACACCAGGAACTGTTGCTTATGATACACAATGGCTGCCTCAATTAAATAGCAGCTTTTCCTTGTCAATGGATGGAATGGCCAAAATGCTTTGTCTGCTCAATGCAATTACATTGCCGTTAATTTTTTCTTCTTCGCTTGGAAACAGATATTCCAAACCCGGCAACTTCTACGCATTAATGCTGCTGACCCAAGCAGGAATGATGGGTGTTTTTCTCTCTGCAGATGTACTATTGTTTTACTTCTTCTGGGAACTTGCATTAATTCCGGCATACTTCCTTTGTTCCGAATACGGGGGCGCACGAAAAATACAAGCTACCTACAAATTTTTTGTATATACTTTCATCGGTTCTTTGCTGATGCTTATCGGATTGCTTTATTTGTATTTTATCAACCCCGAGCATAGTTTTGCTATCAGCTCTTTTTACAAAATACACCTTTCAGCGACACAACAAAATATTGGTTTTTGGCTATTCTTCCTAGCCTTCGCTATTAAAATGCCTTTGTTTCCCCTGCATACTTGGCAACCAGATGCTTATGAACAGGCGCCCACACCGGCTACAATGATTTTAAGTGGTGTAATGGTGAAAATGGGTATTTACGCCACCATCCGCTATGTGTTACCTATGTTTCCGCAAGCGGTGCTGCATTTCAATCACATCATTATTATACTTGCTGTAATTGGCATTTTATATGCTTCTCTGGTCGCTATAAAACAAGATGACTTAAAAAGATTAATCGCCTATTCTTCTATTGCACATATCTGCCTGATGTGCGCAGCCATCTTTACTCTGCAGGAAGTGGGTCTGCAAGGGGTAATGGTGCAAATGTTCAATCACGGGATTGTGGTTATCGGATTGTGGATTGTGGCTAACGCTATAGAACAACAAACCGGAACACGCAAATTTAGTGATCTTGGTGGCCTGGCACAACGTGCACCCCTATTGGCAACGATGTTTTTAATAATGGCGTTAGCGAATGTAGCACTTCCGCTCACCAACTCTTTTATAGGTGAATTTTTGATGTTTAACGGGCTATTCCGTTATAATATATGGGCAGCAGTTTTTGCATGCATCAGCATCATTTTGGTAGCGATTTATACATTGGGTGCCATGCAAAAGATATTTTACGGCGAAGTTTCTTCTTTTACAAAAGATGCAAAAGAAGCGCCTATGTATGTAAATTATACTTTGATTATTATGGCTTTAATAATTGTATTTTTAGGCGTATATCCACAGCCCATACTGCATTTGACTCGTGATACAGTACAGGCCGTATTGCATTTGAAATAATGAATAACAAACAGGTTTAAAATATTTTTGAATTTTACTTTTGAATTTTGATTTAATATAGAATTATGAACGCAATCATACTGTCAGCAATTTTAGGTGTAGTAATGATGTTTTGCAGCGCTTTTGTAAAAAATACAAAATCTTATAAAATCGTTGCGATTATTGGTTTAGTTATTTTACTGATTGCCAATATCTCTGAAACATATGGACAGCCCGTGTTCCAGATTCCTTTGTACGACATGTTGAAGTTTGACAAATTTGGTTTGTATTTCAACTCATTGGCTATTATTTGTACCATTGTTTATACGGCACTTTCAGGGTCGGAAATTGACAGAGTTGGAAATTACGTGGCTGAATATTTTGCCCTGATATTTTTTGTACTCTGCGGTATATTTATTTTGACTTCTTTTAATAGCTTATTAATGCTATTTATTGGTATAGAAATCATGTCCATTCCTTTGTATATACTTACGGGCTCTCGAAAACTTAATTTAAAAAGCAATGAAGCCTCATTGAAGTATTTTTTGATGGGCGCCTTCTCTACCGGAATTATGTTGATGGGCATTGCGCTGATATATGGAGGCACTGGAAGCTTTTTATTAGACCACACTTCTGTGGCATCCGCCTCTTTTGCAAAAGGAAGCACACCATTAGCATTTTTAGATGTCGCAGGAATGATATTGCTGTTGGCTTCCATGTGTTTTAAAGTTTCGGCAGCACCATTTCACTTTTGGGCACCGGATATTTATGACGGATCACCAAGTGTATTTACTTCATTTATGGCGACCATCGTGAAGGCCGGAGCATTTATTGCATTTATTCGATTATTCGCGGTGCGCGCAAACGCAACAAGTTTTATAGAAAATGCGGCCATTGGAGTAGATTGGAAAATGTTATTTACCATTATTATTATCGCAACGTTGTTATTCGGTAATATTACTGCCATTTTTCAACAAAGCGTTAAACGCATGCTGGCTTATTCTTCTATTGCTCAAGCCGGTTTTATGCTTTATGCATTATTAAGCTTAAACCCCACAGCATATGAAGGTATTTTATTATACACCGTAGCCTATGGATTTGCCACTATCGGTCTTTTTGCGACACTTGCCAAAATGGAAGATTATAGTTTAGAAGGTTACAATGGCATGTCCAAATCCCATCCAGCCTTGGCATTTGCCAATGCAATATTTCTATTGTCCTTAGCAGGAATCCCTCTGACAGCCGGTTTCTTTGCAAAATATTATATGTTGGCATCGGTGGTACAAATACATGGATATGTATGGGTTGCTGTTGTAGGCGTAGTTTTTGCGGCCATCAGTTCCTTTTATTATTTCCGCGTTATTCAATCAATGTATTTCAAAGAAGGGGTAGTCTCTTTCAAATTTGAAATAAGTAAAACATACAAAATACTTATTGTAGCACTGGCAATACTGGTCATCTTGATTGGCGCATTTCCACAAATAGTGTTGAATTTCTTGTACTTCTAATTTAAACTTTCAGTAGCATCTGATAATGCCACTTTCATCTCGTTTCTATAATTTAGAGGTGTCTCACTAAAATGAGCCTTAAATTTTTTAGTAAAATGACTATAGTTATTAAACCCACATTCGTAGCAGATATCAGATACGCCCATATTACTTTCATGCAATAGTTTCGCCGCATGAACCAATCGATATTCAGTCAGAAATTGCACAAAAGTTTTGTTGGTGATTTTTTTAAAATACTTGCAAAAGGACGAAGGTGTCATATTGATGTAGTGCGCAATATCGTCTAACGTAATATGTTCGCTGAAATTTTCTTTTACAAAATTAAACACCAAATTTATTCTTTGCTGGTCTTCTACCTTTGTCTCTAACAAAAAGCCCCGCGCATTCAAAATAGTATAGTTTTCTGACGCTGCCATTGAGCAAAAAACATCCAGCAGGGCAAGCATCTTTTCGCTATCATTTAACCCCGCCATCGCTTCTATTTTTGCACCAATTATTTTTTTGTCATCCCCCTGAAAAATAACCCCGTTCAAGGCCTTCTCAAATAATAACTTCACATTCCGCATTTCGGGAATATCAAAAAAGGTTTTACCAAATGCATCGTAAGACCACTGAATAACTGTTTCCCGCTGGTCCTCCTTTAATTTACCTGTAAAAGCACAATGAGGCAAATTACTCCCTATCAAGATTAAATCTCCGTGCCGATAATGTGAAAGATGGCTTCCAATCTGTCTTTTACCACCCCCTCTATTTATATATACAATTTCCAGTTCCGGGTGGTAATGCCAATAAGAACCCACAATATTCAAATTATTTTCATCAAACCTTTTATATAAAAATGAACTACCAAATTTAGGTTTAAGACTTTCTAATACCGGACTTATTGCTGTTTTCATAATTATTTCTTTTAAAACTAACAAATATATGCATCATATTATTACAATACTTAGGCAAAACTAACGAATATTAAACAAAATAGTACACATTTTGGAAAAAATACTTGTTTTATCTCGATTTGGACCGCTTTACCTTTGCACTATAAATAAATACAAAACAGAAGAAAATGAAAAAGATAATAAGCTATATGATGATTGCAGTTTTTATGTTTACTGCAGTTTTAGCAAAAGCAAATGATATCAATATTGATGTCAACGGTTCTAATAATGAGATGGTGACAGTTACGGTTAACAATACTAACACTAACGAAGCTATTTCCATTATTGATCAAAACGGCGACGTTCTATACTACACCAATAACTGGGAAAATGGCAATGTAAAAAATCTTGATTTCAGCACAGTTCCAGATGGTCAGTATTTTATAAAAATAGAAAACGGCAACATTACGAAAGCTGTTTCAATTATAAAAGATGTACATAGTTTGAATGTATCCGAAGAAAAAGATTTGTTGTTAAAACCCACTTTTGTGAAAAGGAATAACAACAAGGTAAATGTGTTTTACACAAATGAACAAAAAGTAGGTCTGTCATTAAACATATATGATAGCAACGACAACCTTGTACAAACGATTACTAGTAGCGATTTGGAATTTCAAAAAACATTAGACTTTTCTAAAGTTCCTAAAGGAACTTACAGGATTGCATTTGTATCACCGTTACTAAAACACGACTATTCAACTACTTTTGAAAACAAATAAGATTTGAACGCTGAATAACGACCACAATGATGATTAACCATGGACTTAAATGTTCATGGTTTTTTTATTTCTTTAAAAATCGCTCCAGATAATGATACTTCCACTTATTTAAATAGTCAATTTCATTTACTTTTGGAACAGGAAAAGTTAGTATACTTGCTTTCTCTGACCGCTACAATAAAATTAGTCTTAGATGAAAATATTTCTCGCACAACAGAATTATCATATAGGTAACTTTGAATCCAATACACAAAAAATAATAGAGGCTATCAAAACGGCAAAAGCGCAGAACGCAGACCTAATCATATTTAGTGAGCTATGCATTTGCGGTTATCCTCCACGCGATTTTTTGGAATTTGAAGACTTTATAGAAAAGAGCTATGCTGCCATCGATAAGATAAAACAACATGCAGATACAATCGGTGTACTGGTGGGCGCGCCGGCACGCAATCCGCAACGCGAAGGAAAAGATTTATTCAATGCCGTATTTTTACTTTATGAAAAAGAAATAAAAGCTGAAGTGCATAAAACACTCTTGCCCACCTATGACGTATTTGATGAAAACCGTTATTTTGAACCAGCTTACCAATGGAATGTAATGGAATTTAAAGGAAAACGTCTGGCCGTAACCATTTGTGAAGACATTTGGAATCTTGGCGACAATCCTTTGTACCGCATTTGTCCGATGGATATTTTAATGAAACAGCAGCCGGACATGATGATTAATCTTTCGGCATCTCCTTTTGACTATACCCACGACGAAGATCGAAAAGCCATTATCAAAGCGAATGTTCTGAAATATCAACTACCCATGTTTTATTGTAATGCGGTTGGTTCACAAACAGAGATCGTTTTTGACGGCGGATCTTATATTTTTGATCGTAAGGGAAATATTTGCAAAGCATTCCCGTTATTTGAAGAATCTGTCGATGGTTTAGAACTTAACGATGATGGTAGTTTCAATGCAGCGGTTATCGAAAGTGCAGATAAATTACCCTTACATGAATTAAATCCCGAAATATTAATACCTGAACTAAATATAGCGCAAATTTACAATGCGTTGGTGATGGGCATTCGAGATTATTTCTCTAAAATGAATTTCACAAAAGCCATTCTTGGTTCCTCGGGCGGCATTGATTCGGCAGTCACTTTAGTCCTGGCCTGCGAAGCTTTGGGCAATGAGAACGTACACGCGATGCTAATGCCCTCACCCTACTCCACAGAACATTCCGTAGCAGATGCAATAGCACTCAGCCAGCATCTAAATAATCCTTATGAAATTATTCACATTAAAGATATTTATGAAGGACTTTTAAAAGAGTTAAAACCAATCTTTAAAGATTTACCTTTTTCTGTAGCGGAAGAAAATATGCAAAGTCGCACACGAGGGAATTTGCTAATGGCCATTGCGAATAAATTTGGCTACATCTTATTAAACACTTCCAACAAAAGTGAATTATCCACCGGCTATGGCACTTTATATGGCGACATGGCCGGCGGCCTGGGTGTCTTGGGCGATTGTTACAAACTGCAGGTATACGCCTTAGCTGCTTATATCAACCGCAAAAAAGAAATAATTCCTGGTCATATTATTACCAAGGCACCCAGTGCAGAGTTGCGTCCCAATCAAAAAGACAGTGACAGCCTTCCTGATTACGAAGTACTGGACCAAATTTTATATCAGTATATCGAAATGCACCGGGGTCCTAATAAAATAAAGTCACTTGGCTTTGATGCTCTATTGGTTGACAGGACCTTAAAAATGGTCAATGTCAATGAATATAAACGCAATCAGTTTTGCCCCATCATTCGGGTTTCTGCTAAGGCCTTTGGCGTAGGCAGAAGAGTGCCTATCGTTGGAAAATATTTAATTTAAGAATTTAGAAAGGAGAGATAAATTATTTATGTTTTATCTTTCCATCCAAAATCTTCTTTTACGATGACGCTTTTTTCAAAAATTATTGCAGGTGACATTCCCAGTTATAAAATTGCAGAAGATGAATACTTTTTTGCCTTTTTAGACATCTTTCCTTTAGTGAAAGGCCATGTTTTAGTTATTCCGAAAATAGAAACAGATCAGTTTTTTGATCTGGGTGATGAATATCTAAGCAAGATCTTGGTATTTGCGAAACCCATTGCTAAAGCCATTGAAAATAGCTTTGCTTGTAATCGCTGTGCATTATCCGTCGTAGGCTTGGAAGTACCTCATGCACATATGCATTTGTTGCCTATCAATGAAATTGATGATACCAATTTTACCCGCGGTAAGCTCAAAATTTCTGATGAAGAACTAAAAGAAATTCAGGAAAAAATTATTAATAACTTAAAATAAAAATCAAAAATGAGATTTGAAACCGCCGCTTCACCAAATAGCGCAAGCTACCTATTAAAAGACACCGCCACCGGAACGCAAGCCGAAATCTATACTTTTGGTGCATTGCTAAATAAATTTATCATTCAAAGAGAAAAGGAATTGGTCAATGTGGTAGATGGTTTTTCTTCCGTCGAAGATGCAAAACAAAATATAGCGCCCGCATTTAAAAGTGCCAAACTCAGCCCTTTTGTTTGCCGTTTAGATAATGCAAAATTTACTTTTGATGACAAAGATTATACTATTCAGAAATACAATATGGGCAGCTCCGCCATTCACGGATTGATTTTCGATCAAGTTTTTTCGGTCTCTTCTACACACGCCGATGACAACAAAGCTGCCTTGGTTTTACATTACAGCTACCATACAATCGAAAACGGTTTTCCCTTTTCTTTCTTGATAGACGTACATTATAAATTGGAAAAAGACAATATGCTTTCCGTTACTACTTCGGTAACCAATAATGGAAAGAATACGATGCCATTGAACGACGGGTGGCATCCTTATTTTAAAATGGGAAAAACCATTAATACAGCAGAGGTAAAATTCAACAGCAAAGAAATTGTAGAATTTAACGACGCTTTGTTACCAACAGGTAAGACCAGTGCTTACGACCTTTTCAACGATTTTAAAGAATTCGGCAATACTGAATTGGACAATTGTTTCACTTTAAACGATCACGACCAGGCGGCTTTTCAAATGAAGGATTATGCAGTGGGTATACAGTTAAGCATTTACCCCGACGCATCTTATCCTTATTTACAAATTTACACACCACCTTCCCGTGAAAGTATTGCAGTAGAAAACTTAACAAGTGCACCGGATTCATTTAATAATAAAATGAATTTGCTAACACTGAAGCCTGACGAGACCAAACATTTTACAACGAGCTATCAATTAGGGCTGTTGTAGTCTTGCTGCGTCACAACTTACTGAAAGGCTATGCACAGAAAAAGCCTCTCGCGGCATCGATTTGTCCATCCGTTTTATCGGCAATTTGGAAAGCTATAAGAAGGAGCAAAGTATAATTTGCCTCCTGTAAGTAGGCTCCTTGAGGTTTTTTATTACATCCCCAAAGATTTTTCCATGAGAAATCTTTTAAAGGGCAATCAAAACACTTCCAATTGCTTCAACAAAACAATCGTCTCCACCGCTTCTTTAACATCGTGTGTACGAATAATATTTGCACCATTTTGCAATGCGAAAGTATGCAAAACGGTGCTTCCGTTTAAGGCCGCTTCAGAAGTAGAATGCAGTGTTTTATAAATCATCGATTTACGCGAGACACCCACCAGTATTGGCTTTTGCAGCATGGAGAAAGTGGTAAGGTTTTTCATCAATTCAAAACTTTGCGCGGGCATTTTGGCAAAACCAAAACCGGGATCTACAATTATATCCCTGATACCCGCAAGGTTGCACTGGTTAATTTTTTGAATAAAATAATCCAATACTTCCCGTGTAGCGTTTTCATATTTTGCAAGGGCATTCATGGTTTGTGGTTTGCCTTTCATATGCATAGCAATATAAGGAACCCCAAGTTCAGCTACGGTTTTCAACATCTTTTCATCTAAATTACCTGCACTAATATCGTTTACAATAGACGCACCAGCATTTACCGCCTGCTTAGCGACCTGCGCATAAAATGTATCGATAGAAATTAAGGCTTCCGGGAATTTCTTAATCACATTTTCAATGACAGGAATCACACGTTGAGCTTCTTGTGTGGCAGAAATCAATGTACTTTGAGGTCGCGTACTTTGTCCGCCAAAATCCAAAATCGTCGCGCCATCTTCCAGCATTTTTTCCGCAAGTGATAGAGCATCAGTCATTTGAGATTTTCGATTCCCTACATAAAAAGAATCATTATTAACATTAATAATGCCCATGACAATGGGTTTTTCTAAAGACAAAAGCTTTCCTTTACAATTGAGCGTAAACATTGTTTTTGTTCTATTTTTGTAAACAAATCAAGTAACTATTTTCTATGTCGCACACACTGGAACAATACGACGAAGCGGTAAATTTATGCAAAGATATCTTTTTGAAGAAAGCAAAAGATTATGGCAGCTCCTGGCGCGTATTGCGTACCATTTCTGTCATCGATCAAATTTATATCAAAGCATTACGCATTCGTAATCTGCAAGAAATAAAAACACAAAAAGTTTCGGATGACATCCCTTCAGAATTTAAAGGTATTTTAAATTATGCTGTTATAGGGCTAATTCAATTGAACTTAAAAAATACAGTTATTGAAGATTTGGGCATTGATGAAATAACGGCTCTTTATGACAAGAGTATACAGTTTGCCAAGGATACAATGCTTTCCAAAAACCATGATTACGGTGAAGCCTGGCGCGAAATGAGCATGGAAAGTTTTGTAGATTTAATACTGGTAAAGCTTTTAAGAATGAAACAAATAGTACAAAATGACGGCAAGACATTGATAAGTGAAGGCTTGGATGCCAATTATGTTGATATGCTTAATTACGCTGCGTTTGCAATTATTCTTACGAACGAAAAGAAATAAAACATTAAAATAAAAAGATGAAAAAAGCTCTTCCTATTATTCGTTGGATTGTAGGTCTTTTATTTATTTTTTCCGGACTTATAAAGGCCAATGACCCATTAGGCCTAAGTTACAAGATGCAGGAGTTCTTTAATGCTTGGGGCATTTCTTCCATAAACTTCCTGGCGCTAGGTCTTTCTATTTTTATGAATGTTCTGGAGATTGTCTTAGGAGTGGCCATGATCGTGGGTATCGGAATGAAATTTTTTACCCGTGTCATTTTTTTACTCACGCTATTCTTTGCTTTCCTTACCGGTTACGCATGGCTGAGCGGTAAATTTAGAAGCTGTGGTTGTTTTGGCGATTGTTTACCATTAAGCCCCTTCGATTCCTTTGTTAAAGATCTGATTTTATTGATTTTAATCGGCATAATTTTAAAGAACCATAAAAAAGTTATTCCTCATTTTAAACAAAAAACCCTCTCAATTGTCGTGTTATTGCTAAGCGTATTTGTGGCCGCGGGCGTACAAGCTTATACTTTAGAGCATTTACCCGTTCTAGATTGCCTGGCTTATAAACAAGGCAATCATTTATTGGAAGAAATGAAAGTACCTAAAGGAGCGATTTCTGACAGTTTTGCTATTACATTCAAATATGAAAAAGCTGGAAAAATAGTGGAATTTGATGCCAATCATTTTCCAGCCGATTTTGACTCCACTTATACTTATGTAGATCGATATGAGAAATTGGTTCGTAAAGGAAATGCAACACCTCCCATTACAGATTTTTCTCTACAAACCTTAGCCGGCGGTGATTCTACACAAGCTATTTTGGGGCAACCCAATATGTACATTTTGGTTTTGGTAAAATCTTTTGATAAATGGAAAGTACAAAAGGGAGGCTTTTATAAAATGTTAGCTTATGCTACAGTAAAAGGGTTGAAAGTTTTTGTGGCCTCGCCACAGATTGATGATGCCCTTAAACTTTTCCCTCAGAACGTAACCCTTTTAAGATTAGATGCAGTAGTGGAAAAAACGGCAGCAAGAGCGAACCCAACTTATTTTCTGATGAAGGGAGATCAGATTTTGGAAAAGAAAAGCTATGCGGATATAGAAAGTTTTATAATGAAAATTCAATAAGCCTTGAATCTTCCAACCCATGATATTATCTTATTTGACGGTGTCTGCAATTTGTGCAATGGTGCCGTGAAATTTATTATTCAGCACGATAAAAATGCCCATTTCAAGTTTGCTTCACTACAGTCGGCGTTTGCAAAAGAACTTCTAATCCAACACCAGATAGTCATCAGTGATCCGCCCCAAAGCATTCTCTTAATAAGACGCGATAAGCTATTTGATCAATCTTCCGCAGTTTTGCGCATTGCCCAAAAATTAGATGGCGCGTGGAAAATTGCGACAATATTTTTCATCCTGCCAAAGTTTATCTGCAATTTCTTTTATCGGCTTATCGCAAAAAACAGATATAAGTGGTTTGGCAAAAAACAGGAATGCTTGCTTCCCACGCCCGAATTAAAAAATAGATTTTTAGACACCTAATCTATACGGGAGGTTAAAGGATAACGCAGGTTTTTATAACCGGTCATATCCACTTTAACCGTTCCCACAACAATAGGACTTTCTATTCTTAATGGTAAATGATCGGCATCATCGCTCACCCAAACAGTCATTTTTTCCCCGCCCTTAAACATTTCCCCTTTTATCAACAGGGGCTTAAATTTTATTGCATGAAAGGTACCCAGACGAGTGGTGATTTTTTCTTTTCCCAAATAGCGGATGTATAAATTGTATACCTCATTTCCCAAAAACATTTTAAAAGGAATCTTATCGTCAGGCCTATATTTATTAAAATCGATATTGCGTGCATTAAAAACGGCACTTACCACGTCTTGTACGCAGGGCGGCGTTTTAAAAACACCTTTATCGGTGATAGCCGTATTGGTTTCTCTGTTAAATACAACGTTCTCCCTTTTTTTATATCCCCCTTCATGTATTTGTCTAATGAATTTTAATGACTGCATGGTTGCCGTATCAATATAAGATTCATAATGATCTCTAACCTTAAAAATCCAATCATAAGAAGAATTGGACCTTCCTTCACAAGAGATACGATAAACGGGTCTATTATCAAAATGTCCTAAAGTAGTGGAAATCTCCGCTGTACCCGCGTTGACATAAATACCGGCAACGGAGTAAAATATGGTAAGCGAAAAAGATTCGCCTACTTTAAAAGAGGTATTTTTCATTCCACATAAATCCTGCTCTGTTTCATTTACCTGCGTAAAGGCGCAGCAAGCCAAAATGCCAAACAATAAAAAAATCCTTCTCATACACACGCGTTTTTAAATTTAAATTTCTTTACCAATTTTATTTTCTTGCATGTTTTTTTTAAATATCTTCAAACTTAAAACAAACAAACTTCCTACCAAAGCCGGAAGGAGTATATTTATCAACCAAATAAAGCCGGTCGCACTCACAATACCTAGCGTATTGCTACTTACTAATCCAAAGACTTTTATTCCCACTTCCCCCCTTATACCCAATTCTGCAATTGGTATTGTAGGAATAATGACCATTAATAAAAGTAATAGTGTCACCAACCAGACAGCCGTTCCTGTTGGTATCACTAAATTGAATAGATAAAAGGCCAGAATATATTGTGCAACAAATATAGCATAACGCAAAAAAGAAATAAGAAGTATGCGCATCAATAAACTAAACTTAAACGCTTCTAAGCTATTGATTAATTTACGATGTTTATATACAAATGGGATTTTTTTGAACCATTTTACAAACAAAGAAATTCTAAAATAAAACAACAAACAAAGCGCCAGCCCAAAACCAACCGAATATATTAATACATGAATCCAGAAATGAGACAGCTGTATTGGGGTGTGGCTTAATGATGGCATTTTTTTTAACAAAATGATCAAGCCAATAAACCCAAAGAAAAGCGTAGCAATTAATTTGCATATCGCATTTACAAAACTTATTGCAATGGAACGTAACCGGTTTCCTTCATCCATATAGAGCATTCTTCCCAGGTATTCACCAAAACCGTTGGGGATAAATAATGAAAAAGAAAGACCTGATAATACCGATTTACAAGCTTTGCCAAAGCTAACTTTCTGCACAAAGCTTACCAAAATTTTCCACTTCCATGCTTCGAGTGCCCAATTGCCACACATTAAAACAAGCATTAGTAAAAGCAACGATCTATTTTGGATAAAAGTTTGACTAATCTCTTGCCAGCATTGCGCCAGGTGCGGTTGTTCTTTTATTTTTTGATAAATGGTGAAAGCCAGTACCACGAACAATATAGGTCCGATTACATAATTTAATATCGCTTTGTATTTTGCGTTTAGCTTCATCCGTTATTATGCAAAAATCATCTTTTTATCTTAGAAAAATCAGTTCGTCGAGTTTGTTGTTTAAAAAATAAATTGCTTTCTTGAAAAGATTATAGGTATTCGTTACTGTTTGTAACAGTACACTGCCATAAACTTAGTAATTTTGCTGTATAAATGGAGAGAAAAAGACCTGTCATATTAGCCATAGATCCGGGTACCATTAAAATGGGGTTTGCGATCCTAACATCTAAAGGCAATAAATTAGAGTTAATCTCTATGGGTACCTTGCTGCTAGCTTCTCATAAAGATATATATGTAAGATTGGAGAAGATCCATTCTACTGTTTGTGAATTAATAAAAATACACAACCCTACCACCTTTGCCATTGAAGCGCCATTTTTTGGAAAGAATGTACAAAGTATGCTAAAGCTCGGGCGTGCACAAGGAGTAGCTATCGCAGCAGCCATGCAGTTTTCTCTGTCGGTAACGGAGTATTCGCCCAAAAAAGTAAAACAATCTGTAACCGGAAACGGAAACGCCAGTAAAGAACAGGTATGGAAAATGTTGCAGCAAACCCTTAACATTCAGGAAAACCCAAAATACTTCGATGCTTCAGATGCCCTCGCCGTGGCTCTTTGCCACCATTATCAAACGATCTCCATCTTGACAAATAATACAAAAGTATTAAAAGACTGGGGCGATTTTCTATCGAAAAACCCCGACCGAATTATTGCAAAAAAGTAATGATATTAATATCCTCTGGAATTATTCCCTTCCATATAATTGATGAAGGCCTTATTCACAACTCTATTACCACCTGCTGTCGGATAGTTTCCGGTAAAATACCAATCACCGGTGTTTGTTGGACAGCTGTCGTGTAAATCTTCTATCGTTTGATAAATTACCTGAATTGGAATTTGAACGCCTTCGGGTGTAATCAGCTCTGCAATTTTTGCGGAAATTTCTTCAGGAGAAAAAGCGGCATAAATCTCTTTTACTAAATTATCAGTATGCAATTTATTTTCTTCGTGATACCGTTTACAATGCTGATATACCTGCTCAATTATATGTTCTGTACCTCTATCTTTATGCAAAGCCAACGCTGCACGGAAGGCAATAAAATCCCCCATTCGACTCATGTCAATACCATAACAATCCGGATATCTAATTTGGGGCGCAGAGGAAACAACAATTATTTTCTTAGGCTGCAAGCGAGCCAACATACGCACAATACTTTCTTTTAGCGTAGTACCACGTACAATAGAATCGTCGATCACCACCAATGTGTCTTCATCTCTTTTTACCGTGCCATAAGTAATGTCGTAAACGTGTTGTACCATTTCATTTCTACCGGCATCGGCACTAATGAAAGTTCTCATTTTTACATCCTTAATGGCGATTTTTTCCTGGCGAATTTTTCTATTCACCATTTCTTCCAATTTTTCAGGCGTAAAATCGTTACCCCAACTCAGTATGCGCTGTACTTTTATCTTGTTCAGATAGTCTTCCATCCCTTTCACCAGACCGTAAAAAGCCACTTCCGCTGTATTGGGAATATAGGAAAAAATAGTGTTTTTTAAGTCCGCGTCTATCTCATTCAAAACGCGTTCGCTTAAATGATAACCCAAAGCAATACGTTCCCTATAAATTTTTTCGTCACCACCCCGGCTAAAATAAATGCGTTCAAAACTACAAGCACGTCTTTGCTTAGGCTCCAATATTTGTTCAATAGTAATATGACCATTTTCATCCGTAATCAAAGCACAGCCGGGCATCAATTCCTTTACCTCATTTTCGCCAACATTAAAAGCAGTGCGAATAGAGGCGCGTTCGCTTGCCGCCACAATTACTTCGTCATCTTCATAATAATATGCAGGGCGAATACCATGCTCATCACGTAAAACAAAACTTTTGCCATCACCCAGCAGTCCGCCAATTGTATACCCGCCATCGAATAATGAAGCAGCTCTTTTCAAAACGCGGGCGACATTCACCTCACCTTTATGGTTATCTGCGTCTTCTGTAATATAGCGATGCACCACTTCCATCATCGCAGCGAGATCGCTTTGCTTTGAAAAGGTACCGGGCACAAAATTAATTGCGTCAAATAAATCTTTCGTATTTACAAGATTAAAATTGCCGGCGAGTGCCATATTTTTGACACGCTCAATATTACGCTTGATAAACGGGTGACAAAATTCTACATCATTTTTACCCTGGGTCCCGTACCTTAAATGACCCAAAAGTAATTCTCCCAACATGGGCACATGACCCTTCATTAACTCCGGATTCGATTGTATTTCGGGTAAATATTTCTCCAAGTCGTTGACCTGTTGCCCAATTTGAGCAAAAATATCTGCAATAGGATGCTGAGCATTACTACGAATACGGTGAAGGAACTCGTATCCATTTTCTACATTCAATTTCACGGATGCAACACCCGCACCATCTTGACCACGGTTATGCTGCTTTTCCATCAATAAATATAATTTATTGAGTCCGTACAATACTGTTCCGTATTTTTCCAGATAGAAAGAAAGAGGTTTCCGAAGGCGAATGTAAGCTAGGCCACATTCATGTTTTATTTCATCGCTCATTGTGTAGTAGAAACCGCAAAGTTACGGCAAGATTTATTTGTAAAAAAGAAAAAGACGCTCCAATTGGAGCGTCTTGCAAACTTATTGTTTTAATTTTTCGGCTAGCCAAAGGAATTCTGCTGCAAAATTATCTACGTTACTTTTAAAAACTTCCGTCAGCAAAGTTCCATCTTCTGTGAATTTTTTATCTACCTGACCAATTACCAGCATTTGAGCGGAAGGAACACCAAATAAGGCCAGCGCGTAATGCTGCAACTGTAATGCTGCGCGAATGCCTCCCAAGGCTCCATCCGAAGCCGTTACCAATCCAAAAGCCTTATGCAGCTGCTTGGGAAAATGATTAAACCAATTAGATAAAGTAGGGGCGAAACTACCATTGTATTCAGGGCTCACCAATATAAAAGCGTCCGCGTCAAACATCCGCTTGGCCACGGAGTAGAATGCTACAGGCGCTTTTTCAGGAGAAGAAAATACCCCATCCATAAATGGTAAAGAATACTCACGTAAATCTATAAGCCCAATATGATGTTGTGGTGCTTTTTCTTTTAATTGGCCTTCTAAATGTAATGCGGCGCGAAGAGTGATACTTTCTTCCCTTGAACTACCCGAAACAATCTCTATATTCATCTTTTATTATTATTGTTGTGTAAATTGGACATCAAACTGCAATTTTACATCATCTCCAACCACTACCTGACCAGCTTCCGTAACCATGCCCCAGGTAAGGCCAAATTCTTTACGATTTACTTTCGTATCGCCTTCAAAGCCTATTTTTACCTGACCATACCCGTCAGTTGTCTCACCATTAAAAGTGGCATTGATGGTAACAGCTTTCGTAATATTTTTTATCGTCAAATCCCCGGTAATCTTATAAGACTCTTCATCTGATTTTTGTACGCCTGTTGAAACGAATTTTATTTCCGGATGATTCTCTGCATCAAAAAAGTCTGCACTTTTCAGATGGTTATCTCTTTGTTCATTATTTGTATCAACACTATTTGTTTGTGCTACAAATGTAACTTTTGCGCCGGAGAAATCATCACCTGGTTTTTCTAATGTCGCTTCAAAGTTTGTGAACTGTCCCGTAACATTGGAGATGAGCAGGTGCCGAATTTTAAAAGACACGCTTGAATGTAATGGATCGATTTTGTACGTTTTCATTGTTTTCTAATTTTTGTTTTTAAATGTATATACTTCTATTTTAAGCTAATCTATTCTGTATTTATCTAGAAGCGAATTAAGTTCCGCTTGCTCTTGCTTATTTAACTTACAAATATCCTTTAATGTTTGCTGTAATTCAGGCGTTACTGTCTCCAGCATTTTTAAACCAGCAATGGATATTTCAGATACCGTTTCCCGTTTATCCGTAACAGATACACTACGTCTAACTAACTTTTTGGCAACGAGCTTATCCATTGTTCTGGGTACGTTGGCGCTTCGCTCAATCAACCTTTCAGCAATCTGCTTCACACACATTTTTGCAGGTTGGGCACCTTTTAGAATGCGCAACATATTATACTGTTCATTTGTTAGCGCATACTGCTTCAAAACCGCATTTATAGATGTTTTTACTATATAAGCGGTATGCATGATGTTAATGGCTACTCCTTGTTCATTGTCTGTAGGCTTATCTGTCTTTATAACTTCTGCAATTTTCATGTCTTTAAAAGTAATAATTATGCAAATGTATGTACATACATGTAATTTTGAGCTTTTATTTAAATAAATTTATTTTCTTTAACAAATGACGCTTCGTTTCCTACTACCGGATATATAGAAGAATTCTATGCTCATTGTTGCTAAATTTTAAAAATAATATATCTTTATCGTTTCATGCTTAGATGTAATTCCCATGAAAAAGCATGGCAAGACACCAATAACCATAATAATCGATTCACAAAACAAAACGAATGAAATTAAGTTTAGGATTTAGCCCTTGTCCAAATGATACATTTATATTTGAAGCATTGGTCAACAAAAAGATTGATACGGAAGGCTTCGAGTTTGATGTGCACCTCGAAGACGTTCAAACACTTAACCGGTGGGCCATTGAGGGCAAACTTGACCTTTCTAAAATAAGCTATGGCGTATTACCTTTGCTCATCAAAGATTACATCTTACTTTCCAGTGGTGGTGCTTTGGGTAATGGCGTCGGCCCCTTATTGATTAGTCATAAAGAAGTTTCTGAAGAACAAATCAACAACAGTTTAATCGCCATTCCGGGAGAGAATACAACAGCACACATGCTTTTCTCTCTGGCATATCCGAATGCAAAAAATAAAGTTTTTAAGGTTTTCAATGAAATTGAGCCTTTTGTACTAAGCGGAGAGGGTTTGGGTGTCATCATTCATGAAAATAGGTTTACGTATGCTGAAAAAGGCCTGAAAAAAGTAGTTGACCTTGGCGACTATTGGGAAAAAACCACCGGCTCTCCTATTCCACTTGGCGGCATTATAGCCAGAAGAAATCTCCCTACGGCGGTCTTAAAAAAAGTAGATAGCCTGATTCGTAAAAGTATTGAATACGCTTATGAACAAAAATATAAAGATGCATTACCTGAATACATAAAAAGCCATTCACAAGAAATGAGCGAAGACGTAATGCTACAACACATTAATTTATATGTCAACAACTTTAGTTTTAAACTAGGTAAAACCGGTCGGGACGCCGTACGGGAACTATTAAAAGTTTATCAGGCCATGCACCCGGAAACCACTCTTGATGAGCATGAAGTTTTTGCACGCAAGGTTTATTAATTTCAATTATGAAAATTAAGGAGATTATACAAACGCTGGAGTCTATTGCACCCTTAAATTATCAGGAAAGTTATGATAATTCCGGTCTATTAGTGGGGTCATCTGAGTGGGAGTGTACTGGAGTTCTGTGTACGCTGGACACATTGGAAACGGTTGTAGAAGAGGCCCTGGCAAAAAACTGCAATTTAATTGTTGCGCACCACCCTATTATTTTCTCAGCCATTAAAAAATTGAATGGAGAAAATTATGTGGAACGAACAGTAATTGCAGCCATCAAAAATAATATTGCGATTTATGCCATTCACACCAATCTGGACAATGTATACATGGGTGTCAACAAAAAAATTGCCGACTTGTTGGGGCTTACAAATCAAAAAATATTAGCACCGAAAACTAATTCACTTAGCAAACTAATCACCTTTGTTCCGCCTAATGAACTCGAAAAAGTTCGCAACGCATTGTTTACAGCAGGCGCCGGCAATATCGGCAATTATACGCAATGTAGTTATAGCAGCCCCGGAACAGGCACATTCAAAGCCAAAGAGGGCGCGCATCCGGTTGTGGGAAATATCGGTGAAAGGGTGGACGCGGAAGAACTAAAAATCGAATTTATTTTCCCCAATCACTTACAACCCTCACTCACCACCGCCTTGCAGCGAGCGCATCCTTATGAGGAAGTAGCCTACGATATCATCCCTCTTAGCAATATTTATCAAGATATTGGCAGTGGCATTATTGGCGACTTAGCTGCCGAAGCAGACGAATCCGCTTTTTTGGCAACCTTAAAAAGTATTTTTAAAACGCCTTGCATCAAGCATACTGCGTTGCTGGGTCAAAAACTAAAAAGAATAGCGGTTTGTGGCGGCGCGGGCAGCTTTTTAACCAAGTCGGCTATTGCCGCCAAAGCCCAGATTTTCATTACTTCCGACATTAAATATCATGAATTTTTTGATGCTGATAATCAATTGGTTCTTGCCGATATCGGGCATTGGGAAAGCGAACAATATACAATAGATTTAATATTTGATATTTTGGTTACAAAATTTACTACCTTTGCCATCTTAAAATCGGCATTGGGAACCAATCCGGTTCAGTATTACTTGTAAAAGAACAACAAAACGTATGGCAGTAGTTAAAGATTTCTCTGTAGAGGAAAAATTAGTTGAGCTAATAAAACTTCAAAAGCTTGATAGCAAGCTTGATCAAATTCAAACCCTAAAAGGTGAACTTCCGATAGAAGTAAGCGATTTGGAAGATGAATTAGCTGGTTTAAATAGCCGCAAAAACCGTATTGAAGAAGAAATTAATGGCATTTCGGACTTTATTAATGAAAAGAAAGAAATCATTAAGGAATCAGAGGCTCTTGCATTGAAATATGAAAAACAAAGCGAAAACGTTAAAAACAACCGCGAGTTTGAAGCAATCAATAAAGAAATTGAAATGCAGCAACTTGAAGGTAAACTAGCTGAAAAACACATTCGCGACGCAAATGTGGAACTGGCAGATAAAGTTAAAGTTTTTGAAGAAGTAAAACACAGAATAGAAGGCAAAGAAGCTATTCTTGCCAACAAAAAACAGGAATTGGGTAAAATTATTGCAGAAACGGAAAAAGAAGAAACTGCATTCCAAAGCAAAATCGAGAAAGCACGCAAAGAAATTGAAGAACGCTTATTGTTTTCTTACGATCGTATTCGCAAAAACTACAGAAACGGTTTGGCTGTGGTACACGTTGAAAGAGATGCCTGCGGCGGTTGTTACAATGCTATTCCTCCACAAAAACAAAGTGAAATAAAACAACGCAAAAAAATCATGGTTTGCGAAAACTGTGGTCGTATCCTGGTGGACGAAGAATTGTCTGAGTCTGTCGAAATAAAATAATTTACTATTGATATTAAAAAGAGCTACACTGCATAAAAATAGTGTAGCTCTTTCTCTTTTATACAAGAAACTAGAGCGGTTTACCGCTTAAACGCACCCAGTAAAGTTAATATTTGCACTATGGCTAAACTGCAATTTCATCTTCAGGCAAACGACAGTCAAACGAAAGCTCGTGCCGGGAAAATAACCACCGATCACGGAGAAATACTTACGCCAATTTTTATGCCGGTAGGAACAGTAGGGAGCGTAAAAGCGGTAAACCAACAACAATTAAAGAATATAGTTGGGGCGCAAATTATTCTGGGAAATACTTATCATTTATATCTAAGACCCGGCACGAATATATTGGAACAAGCAGGAGGACTGCATCGCTTCAATGGATGGGAAAGACCCATTCTTACAGACAGTGGCGGATATCAAGTGTTTTCACTATCAGGAACCCGGAAGATTAAGGAAGAAGGCGTTATTTTTCAATCGCATATTGACGGCAGCCGCCACCTGTTTTCTCCGGAAAGCGTCATGGATACACAGCGCAGCATTGGCGCCGATATCATTATGGCATTTGACGAATGTCCACCAGCCGGATGCGAATATATATATGCCCAAAAAAGCATGCAACTTACACATCGCTGGCTCGATAGGTGTATAAAAAGATTAGCGGAGACCGAAGACAAATATGGTTATACGCAGAATCTTTTTCCGATTGTTCAAGGAAGTACTTTTAAGGATTTACGCAAAGAATCGGCGCAATTTATTGCCTCAAAAAATGCGGCAGGTAATGCAATTGGCGGCCTAAGCGTAGGAGAACCGGAAGATAAAATGTACGCATTCACCGAGCTGTGTTGCGACAATTTGCCCGGCGATAAACCCCGTTACCTAATGGGAGTAGGTACGCCATGGAATATTCTGGAAGGAATCTCTTTAGGTGTAGATATGTTTGATTGCGTAATGCCAACACGTAATGGACGCAATGGTATGCTGTTTACAACCCAGGGCGTAGTTAATATAAGAAATAAAAAATGGGCAACGGATTTTTCACCAATTGACCACGGATTTGAATGTGAGACCAGTAATTACTACTCCAAAGCCTATCTCAGACATTTATTTATTAGTGGTGAGCTTTTAGCAGGCCAATTAGCCAGTTTGCAAAATCTTTCTTTTTATTTATGGTTGGTGACAGAAGCAAGAAAGCACATTCTTGCCGGGGATTTTAAGAGTTGGAAAGAAGAAATGGTAGTGAAATGTAAGCAGCGACTTTAAATACAGCCATTTTTTTTGCAGAAAAGCGATTATTTCAGGCAATCGGTCGGTAAGGAAAAAGGTTCTTGCCTGTTAAAACACCTTTTCTACCGAAAAATCATTTCCTCCAGTAAACTTGTTACATTTTTAGAACTCTATCAGCAGTATATTCGTTTTAGAAAACGATATATGTCTCATAAATTATAAATATCAAAAACAGAAACAATGAAAAAGATTTTTTTAATGGGTTTTGCTTTTTTGCTTTTTGTGACCGTGACAAAAGCACAAGACGCCAACACAACGACACCAACCACGCAAAAAGAAGGCATGCACAGAGGTGGTATGCGCGGAGGAATGAATCCTCAATTGATGAAACAGTTGAATTTAACGCCTGATCAACAAACGAAACTGAAGGCCTTGAATGAATCTATGAAAACTAAACGGGATGCCATTAAAAACGACGCCAGCCTTTCTGATGATCAGAAGAAAGACGCTTTTAGGGCATTGATGAAAGAAAACATGAAAGATCGTGATGCCATTTACACCCCCGAACAAAAAGCGTTGATTGAAAAGAGTCGTAAGGATAGAATGGCACAATGGAAGGCTAAGAAAGCTTCCGATAGCAATCAGTAAAGTGATTATTTAATTTTTTGCTTCTATATTTAAAGGTTTAGCGTTGCAGTTCCTGAAATCAATTTTTGAGGAATGCAACGCTTTTTTTACTTTTACTTTTGAAATCAATTTTATTTAAGATGAAAAGAGCCCTAACCATATTGGTAACCTTGTTGTTTCTTTGCATTAGTACTATATCAATGGGGCAAAGAAG
Source organism: Arachidicoccus sp. (assembly GCF_050436765.1). Taxonomy (NCBI): domain Bacteria; kingdom Pseudomonadati; phylum Bacteroidota; class Chitinophagia; order Chitinophagales; family Chitinophagaceae; genus Arachidicoccus; species Arachidicoccus sp. Next base: position 35,757 of record NZ_JBNQGD010000140.1, read on the forward strand.
GCATAAGAAAAGGGGGGGAGGCGACTTCACTCCAACGGAAGCGCAAAAAATGAACTTCATAGAAGGCTATAAACGTGTACTTGGAGATTCATTAAACATCCCAACAGCCAAAAGAGATACGGTTGCTGCAATAGAGCTCACCTACCTTCTTAAGAAAATGAAAATCAATAATGATAAGTCCATTTCCAAAGATGATAAAGACGTTCAGACCGGTATGCTGGATGGTGATATGTACATGCATTTGGGCGCTGTCTTAAATGCCGAAGAACTACAACGACTACAAGCCTTTGAAATAAGACAAAAAAAGGAACAGGACGAAAGGATAAAAGCACAAAAAGATGCACAGGCCGCACAATCTAATAACACGATGGGTAATAGAAATGGTTATTACCGCGGCGGGTATAATGGTTATGGTTATTAACAAAAACAATAATCAACTTCGCAACGGCACTTCTTTAACAGCTAACCTATCAACATACATTCTAAGAGAAAAACGCGGACTCTTCGCTTTTGCGACCCAGCCTGGCAAGCAGTTTCAAAACATTCTAACAAGAAATCTCATTAATTGCATTGGTATTTGTCTTACCTACGATGGATAGTAGCGTATGGCATAGACTTGATAGCTTTACAATAGAACAAATATTTGCTGGAGATGTAAAAACCACAAAAAAAGGAAAAACAAAGGCCACTCAGTTATTGAGCAGCCTTTGTTTTTATATAGAAAATGTACTTGCTTAGTGTTGCGCCCACCATAATGGAGTAAGTACTGCATCATTGCCACCTAGTGAATCTACCGCTTGTTTATATCCTGCTGCATCGCTATTTTTAAATGAAGATGGATATGGTTCTCTTTGCGGAAGAAATTTAATACTTGCGGTCATATAATTTGAAGCGGTTAAATCAGGCAATGTCGGAATATTCTTTTCCACAACGACGTTTTCAAAGAAGGGCAAACCGAGCCTTCTATGATCACTCCAAGCTTCTAATGGCAGCCATGGCGTTTGAGCTATAAATTTTTGGGTAATGATTTTTGTAAGAAGGTCATTGCGCAGACTTCCATTTTTATATAAATTATTTACCGGATATTTTATGGTAGCTATACCCGGTATACCGGTCACGCCATCTACATAGTTCATTATATGTGTACTACCTGGTTCAGTGGTATTGTCCCAGCTTACAGAAGTTCCCGCTCTGTTATAATCACTGGAAGTCAAATAAGCACTTAAGTATTGAGAAACACCCCAATATTGAAAGCTACTTGCAATACCATCGTTATAGGCAGTTCTACCGTCCATCGGCGTCGACCATCCTCTTACAGCAGCTTCAGCAAGAAGGAAATAAGTTTCCCAAGGTGCAAAGAATACACGCTTTGCCGTTTGTGTCCTGAATTTGTTCACCAAACTTGGCACATAACCGTTTGCGGCCACATATATATTGTTCAAGTCATTTGTATTTGCGGGGCCTCCTTTGGTACCCAAATCTCCATCTGGCACAGGGTTCCAGGTATATGCCGCATCAATTAATTTAAGTGTATCTCCGTTCACATCTCTTAAGGCCCCCACAGTCGTTTGATTAACGGCACCCGCAGCTGGATATGTCGGGCTGTTAAAATTGCCGGGGATATAAAACATTTGGTAGGCACGTGGATCAACGGTATAAGGCAATCCATTAAACCAATAACCGGCCGAGGGGTCGTTGGTCATCGTAGAAAACTGGTTAGGGAAACGCTGACCAATATAATCCGCAGGCTTCACATTCGCCTGAGCCGCAGCCAAATCCTGTGTTATTACATTAGGTAATAAATCGGAGGATTTAACCCCACCTAAATTAAGCATCAAATTGTTTAGACTAACGCCTATTGGCAATACATACCAACTGCGCGTATATACGCCGGACAAATCATCCCATCCCGGTTTTTCCTGAATCTGGAAAATACCCGAATTGTCCGTCATCAATTTGCCCTTGTCTGCATCTTCAAATTCTGCTTGTGCCTTGGCGGGATCAACTTCTGATAGGCGCATGGCTAATCGCAAGCGCAAAGAGTTGCCATACCTTTCCCACTTATCAAAATCATATCCAAAAGCAGGGTCCTCATTTGTTACAGCTGAATTCCCTTGAACACTTACATTTGCATCCATTTTAGCGGTCGCATCTTTTAGCTCATCCAGCATGTAATAATATACAGTTTTCACGCTTGAAAACTGCGGATTTACTCCTTGAAAAGCGTTAACGGGAATAGGGCCAAAACAGTCGCTTAGTTCACTCATCAGATAAGCCCGCCATATTCTTGCCACTTGAAGCAAATTATTGGTATATAATTTAGCTGTTCCATTTGCCAATTGTTGATTGGCCACCGTTACAGCGCTATTGATGTACTGTAAAGATTCCGACATTTCCTGATAATATTCGCCAATCCATTCGTCGGAATAAGCACCTGAGGAGAATGTTTCACCATCTGCATCCGAAATCTGATGACCCGCTGCCTGCCAATACAAAATAAAAGCTCTTTCCGATGTGGCAGGGTTCTGCTGGTTGTGTATGATAGAATTATCGATAAAATATTCTACCTGTACTTGACTGACGCTTGCAGCATCAGGCTTTACATTAAGCGCATCGAATTTGCTGCACCCCGCAACAACCAGACCAGTTGTAATCAGCAGGCACGATTTTATGAATGTCTTTTTCATAATTAATAATATTTAGATTTTAGAATCCTAAGTTTAAGTTGATATAGAAGGTCCTCGTTGTAGGTGCCGATCCATTTTCAAATCCGGTAGCATTGGTGCTTGTAGCATAAACGCTTTCCGGATCCATGCCATGCATATGGCTGGATATCAGCCATACATTATTCATAGATACAGACAACATAGCTTTTTGAAAAGGTGTTTTGGCCAGCATTTTATGGGAGAAACTATAGCCTAATTGAATATTTCTGATACGAATATTGGACGCGTCATATATATTGGCTTCATCAATACCCAGATTACCTCCGGTAGCGCCTATTTGTTTCCAATAGTCTTGCGGAGATACTTTCTGCGTATTTGGCGTATAGGTGCCTGAACCATTATCTGTAACTCCCTTTACCGTCATCGAATCTCTGCCCCCATTAACAACCGTAGCTGCCGATACACCGTTTAGCTCCAAAGCATCCATGGTACCGGAAAATATTTTACCGCCGAAACGCGCATCCAGTAATATGGACAAATGAAAATTCTTATAGGAAAAGCTATTGGTAAAGCCTAAAAGTGAACTCGCCTGTTGGCTGCCCAAATCTTTAGTTGCCTGATTGGGT
>NZ_JBNQGD010000140.1:39058-54593 GCF_050436765.1 Arachidicoccus sp.
TAAGGACTTGCTTTATCGGTTACCCGATTATAATAGGAACCATATATTTCACCATATTTCTTACCTACCTCAGCAACTACCGATAGATTATCGTAGCCCCCTAAGCCATAGGTTTTCACGTCTCCATAAAGTGACCGGATAGTATTATCATTAGTGGACCAGTTTATTGAACTCGTCCAATTAAATCCATTGGGGTTTTTCAATATTTGTGCATCCGCCATCAATTCAATTCCTTTATTCTGAATATTCCCTGCATTGATCATCTTATAAGCATACCCACTTAACGGATTCATGGGTAATTTGATAAGCTGATTGATCGCATTGTCTTTGTAAACAGACAAGTCAAATCCTACACGGCTTTGTAAGAAACGCATTTCCAGACCCGCTTCATATGAATTAATTAATTCCGCTTTTACATTTGGATCAAACAATGTATTATCTCCATTCTGAGCGGTGGTATTACCGTTCGGGTCTTTTCCTATCCTGTACGTATTATAGAGCGAATATGGAGGAAGGCCATCACCTGCGCTTGCATAAGATGCGCGCAACTTACCATAACTAATCCAGGAAGGCAGGTGCCCGCCAAGTTTATTAATCATATCGGTAAATATATAAGACATGCTCAGAGAGGGATATTGATAGGATCTGTTTGCCGGGCTTAAAGTAGAGGACCAGTCATTTCTAAAAGTACCTGTCAAAAATAAATAATCGTCATAATTCAATTCCGCTGTACCATAGAGGGAATTAATCCTTTCATTGGAATATCCTGAACTCACTGTCGGATTACCCGCGCCATTATTTACCGAGAAATAATTCGGTACAACCAACAGCCCAACACTTGTTCCTATATTGGAACTGTATTGAGACATCATGTTTCCACCCAATGAAATTGTTCCGCCAAATTTGCCAAATACATTGTCTTTTGATGCGGTGATCAAGGTACTATAATTTGTTTCCCGAAAAGTTGATTTCCCCACACCGTAATTACCCGTTGTACTTGCGGGGCTCCCTGCATACGTTTTATTTTCGGTATTAACTGTATACATATCCGACCCGCCTTCGATTTGCGCATTTAACCAGTTTGTAAATTGATATTTCAATATTCCATGCATTAAGAACCTATCTCTGGCATCGCTGTTCAACCGGTATTTGGCCGCCCAATAAGGGTTCTGCGCGTTGCCCCCGGCATACCATCTCATTTTGCCGGCACTGTCAATTGGATTTCGATATTGCGTAATATCAATGGTTGACGGTAAGAGATAAGTAGCAAAGAATGTATTATTTCCTTGTACGGCTGCTCCACCCTGAGGCCTGTTGTTGGCAACTGAATTAAGGTATTGTACTTTAGCATCGAGTGACCACCTATTGTCTTTACCAAACTTAGTTGTTACCCTTGTCGTTAAATTGTTCCTTGTCAGTTTTGCGCCGGGAATAATACTTTTATCATCCATTCTGCTATAAGAAGTATAAATAGATGTATTATTAACCAGTTGCTGAAAAGAAATACTTTGATTGGAAATGATACCGTTCCCAAAATAATTAGCCACGTTATCATGCGGTCTTAAAACAACGTTATTCCCATCCGCATCCTTAACCTTCTGTCCGGTAATTTTTGCACCCCAGCTTTGACTCGCCTTCGGACCATATATGCCCAAAGTACCGGCACTATAAGTATTCTGCAAATCAGGGTTAGCAAAAATGCTCTCCACACCTATAGAAGAAGAAACATTTATTCCCAAACCATTTTGCTTTTTGCCGGTTTTTGTTGTAATCATAATGACACCATTTCCGCCCCTTGACCCATAAAGCGCAGCAGCAGCAGGTCCCTTAAGAACGGTAAGGGAGGCAATATCATCGGCGCTGATATCAGCCAGCCCGTTACCCATATCCAAAGAAGGATTCCAAAAATCATTGTTGGAGGCTCCAATAAAATTATCATAAGGGACACCATCCACAACAATCAAGGGTTGGCTTAATTTGGATATGGAGTTATGGCCTCTTAAAACAATCTGGGACGAAGCCCCCGGCCCATTACCGGAGCGGATAACTTGCAAGCCTGCAACCTTTCCTGAAAGATCATTGACCAAATTCGGTTCTTTGGCATCAGCCAATGATTGCCCGCTTACTTCCTGTACGGCGTAGCCCAAGGATTTACTTTTTCTTTTAATTCCCAAGGCTGTCACTATTACTTCATCACCCGCCGAAGCTGCTTGTGCAGGAATTAAAACAACATCCAGCACATCGCTATTGGCCTCCAGTGTTTTGGTTTGAAAACCGATATAAGTAAAAACTAATGTTGAACCGGTTTTTGCCTTAACGGAAAACGAGCCATCTGCCTTAGTTATATCATGCGCCTTGGCATTTTCAACTGTGATGGTTACACCACTGAAGGGTTCACCGGTGTTACTTTTGACCGTGCCGGAGATATACCCCGTTTGGGCAAAAGAGTTATTTTGTATGCATAAGGCGATAATAGTCAGCAACAGCGCCTTAAAGAAGAGCAAATTTGTTTTTTTCATAAACCTTCTTTTTGTGAGTGAAATGATTTTTGTTAAGAATGAGCTTTGGGTAATGTTTACATAATTTATTATGTAGCTTTTTTGTAGAAATCTTTTTTCATTTATGTGTTATTTGGCAAGTGAATGTTTGAGGAATATCTTTTCCATTGGACAGTCTTTTATATTTTCAATAACTAAGGATGCGGCACCAATAATTTCAGCGTCATGATTAAGCGTAGAAACAACAATCTTTGTATTACTCACCAGGCGGGGAATGGCGTGTTGTATAGGCGCCAACCATATTTTACCCGCTGCGGATCCTCGCCCACTCAAGACTATTTTACTTGGATTTAGTAAGTGAATAAGAATAGCGATACCTCTTCCTATATTGTAACCGACATCTGAGATAATGCCTACCGTTACCGAATCGCCGATTATAGCAGCCTGAATAAATTGCTGAAACTTCGTTTCATGTTTATCTGAGCTAAGAACGGCCGATTTCAGAAAAGACGCTTTTCCATTTTCTATTTCTGTAGCTGCTCTGTCCAACATATAATTAAGAGAGCTCTCCGTTTCTAAACATCCAATTTTACCGCAACTACATAACTTGCCGTTTTGAAATAAAGGTATATGACTAAACTCTCCTGCAAAGCCATCTTCGCCTCTAAACAATTTATTGTCAATAATCATCCCCAAACCTACCCCCCAACCAATATTTACAACCATAGCATTGCTTTCTCCTCTTGCTGCACCAAACTTATACTCAGCCAATGCAATTGCAGAAGAATCGTTTTCAATAAAGACAGGAAGATTAGTTTTCGATTGTATATAATTACAGATATCTGCGCCTAAAAATGTATAGTTTGCTCCTTTATGTGGATCAATAAACCCGGGCATACCAATGCCAATTCCAATAACTTTATCCCTATCAATTTTTGTTGTCTCAATGACAGACAAAATATGTTCTGTTAACTTTTCTAAAGCCTGATCGTTTTTCGCAAGGGCTAATTCAATTTCTTTCGTGGGCGTTACAAAATTTTTATGTGCATCCAAGATAGCAATGCGAGACACAAATTGATCCATCGCCACGGCCACGATATAAAAGCTGTCCGGCCTCAGTGAATAAGTAAGTGGCCGTCTGCCACCACTTGAGGGCGCCAGCCCCTTTTCTATTACCAAATCTTCTTCTACTAATTCATTGACCATTTTCGTCGCTAAGGATAAACTTTTCCCCATTCTTTCACTCAACTCAGCGCAGGAAGAAGAATTTGTGAGAAATAATTCGCCTAAGATACTTTTCTTATATGACGTGTTTTTTGTATTCACTTAAAGTAATTTTAACGAAAGCAGTCAAATTAAGCTTATAATTTATCAAAGTAAAGGAAACTTTTCGTAAAAAACAATAAGTTTTTTGTTTTTATTTAGTTTTATGTTTAAAAAAACTTAAAATGATCCCTCGTTTTGAAAGGAATTGGATATAGGTTGCAAGAAAATCCGAAATATCACAAACATGACATTTGTATGACCATTTCAATTTTTTTTCACAAAATTTGGCGGTTAACTTTGCACCTGCACAAACCAAGAGGCAATAAAGGCCGTACATAATGGAAATCATTACAAATGATAACAACGGCAGAAGATAAAATGGAAATTCAACAGTTTCATATAGCAGGTATCAACTATAAAAAGACAGATGTAACCATTCGCGGTAAATTTGCTTTAAACGAAACACAATACCTGTCTTTATTACAAAAATCTACCCGGCAAAATATCAAAAACGTATTTGTACTCTCTACATGCAATCGCACGGAAATATATGGCATTGCATCTTCTGCAAGAGAATTAAGCGATTTGCTTTGCAGTGAAACAACGGGTAATCTGGAAGTATTTGAAAAACTATGCTATGTAAAACAGGGTAAAGATGCCGTTGAGCATCTTTTTTCAGTTGCCTCAGGATTAGATTCACAAATTTTAGGCGATTATGAAATAGTTGGCCAATTAAAAAACGCCATTAAATTCGCAAAACAAAATGGTAGTATCGGGGCATTTACCGAACGCCTTTCTAATACCGTTTTCGAATCGTCAAAGGCCGTTAAAAACAAAACCCTGTTTAGTGGAGGCACTGTCTCAGTAGCTTTTGCTGCTATTCAATTTTTACGTCTACACTGCCATTACACAGCCTCTCAAAAAGTAGCCATTATCGGTACGGGAAAAATAGGAAAAAATACTTGCAAAAACCTGATAGATTATTTAGGCTTTACGGATATCACCTTACTGAATAGAAGTGACGACAAAGCAGAAGAATTTGCAACGGAGTTGGGAATAAAATTTGCCCGTTATATATACTATAAAGAAGAGGTAAAAAAAGCTGATATCATAATTGTAGCTACGAATGCACCGGAACCCATCATATCTAAAGACGATTTAGAGGAAGATTCAAGAAAGATACTCATTGATTTATCTATACCCGGCAACATTCATACAAATACTAAATCCTTACCCAACAAGATATTGGTGAACGTTGATGACCTTTCTAAGATGAATGACGAAACGCTTAGAATGCGGGAATGCGAAATTCCTAAGGTCAAAAGTATTATCAAGGAATATATAGATGAGTTTTATGATTGGTACAAAATGCGTAAAAATGCGCCCATTATTCGCGCTGCAAAAAAAACCTTAACTAATATTAACCTTTGTCCTTGGTTTCAATCACTGCAGCCAGAAACTTTAAATTCGGAACAGCAACAAGCTGCTGCCGTGCAAAAAGCGGTAAAACAACTGGCGGTAAAATTGCGTAATCAAGAACAGACGCAAACATCAGGCTGTACCTATATTGAAACACTGCACGATTTTATTGCCCACCATCCAATAAAGCAGTAAAAAACAATGGAAGAGCGAATAGTAAAAATCGGTACGCGTGATAGCAAACTTGCGCTTTGGCAAGCAAAAAAAGTAAAAGACTTATTGACGGAAAAAGGCGTAGAATCTGAATTGGTTCCCGTAAAAAGTGAAGGCGATTTAGATTTAGTGACGCCGCTTTATGCTATGGGTGTGCAGGGTGTTTTTACTAAAACATTAGACGCATACCTATTGAGTAATAAAATTGATATCGCCGTTCATTCGATGAAGGATGTCCCCACCCAATTGGCACAAGGAATCCAGCAGGGGGCGGTCTTACAAAGAGCTAATTATAAAGACCTATTTGTTTACAAAGAGGAGTCTGTCTATAAAAAATATTTTTCGTTCGATACGGCCAACCAAAAACTTTTAAAGGGGATAGTTGCCACAGGCTCTGTAAGACGAAAAGCACAACTACTAAACCATTTCCCCGATCTAACTATTGAAAATTTACGCGGCAATGTGCAGACTAGGATGAAAAAGCTGCACGATAATAATTGGGATGCCGCCATCTTTGCCGCCGCGGGCCTGGAAAGAATTAAAGAGCGTCCAGAAAAATCCGTAGAAATAGATTGGATGTTACCTGCGCCTGCACAAGGAGTCATTATGATTGTATGCAAGACCAGTGATAAAGACTGTTTGGAAAAAATATCATTATTAAATCACCACAGAACAGCGATCTGTGCAAAAATTGAACGGGATTTTTTAAGTACTTTAATGGGCGGCTGCTCCACTCCGATAAGTGCATTAGCCGAAATAGAAGGTCATAACATCATTTTCAAAGGGAATATTTTGTCCTTAGACGGGAAAGAAAAATTAGAGATTACAAAAACAGTATCTCTCACACATGCTGATGATTTGGGCATTGTAACGGCAAAAGAGTTATTGCATAAAGGCGCAAATAAGATAGTTGAAAGCATTAGGAATGCAGAATAAGAAGATTAAAATATTATCAACAGGTACGCTCTCCAACGATATCTTTGAAATAGCCAACAAAGAAAGCGTAGAACTCTTTGATAAGCCTATGATAGAAATCACGGAGCATGTTTCCCCTTTTGATTCTTCCAAAATAAAAAATTTAGCCGCTCAAAAAATTCTAGCCATATTTACAAGTTTACATGCTGTAACACCGGTGATTAAGCATTTAAAAGCAATACAAAGTGGCTATTTAACGAATGATCAACCTGGAGCAATACCGGCAATACCGTCCTGGGACATTTGTTGTTTAGACGGAAAAATCAAAGAAGCAGCTATCGAATACTGGGAAGAATCTTCCATAATCGCTACTGCGAAAAATGCTAATGAATTAAGTGAAATCATCTTACAAAAGAACAGTCGCTATCCCATCGTTTTTTTCTGCGGCAACAGACGAATGGACGCATTACCAACCATGTTAGCTAATCATCCTTTTGGTTTCGAAGAAATAGCGGTTTATCAAACTATATTAACACCAAAAACAATCAAGAAATATTATGACACCGTGGTCTTTTTTAGCCCGAGTGCGGTAGAAAGTTTTTTTAGTAAAAACAAATTAGAAAAAGATATTCCTGTGTTTTGTATCGGGCAAACGACTTCTGCTGAAATTAAAAAGTATTGTAATAATAAAATTAATATAGCCAAAAAAGCCTCAAAGAAATATATTATAGAAGAGGCCATAAAATACTTTCAAACAAAAAAAGTTCAGCGTTAACATTATAATGAACTATTTATAAGTGTCCGTTTCTGCTGAAGTAAAGAAATTGGGTACTTCTAATAATTATGAAAAAAATATTTGTCATTTGCGGAAGCACCAGAAAAAATTCTACCAATCATCGCTACATTGAGGCGATAAAGAAAATCTTGGAAAATAATGTCCAGGTAACTGATCTGGATAGCTTGATCAATATTCCGCATTTCAATCCTGACGACGATAATGAAAATGCACCGGCCCAGGTAAAAGAATTCAGGCAGCAGCTTTGTGCATCAGACGGAATAATTATATCAACACCTGAATATGCCATGGGCATTCCCGGTTCCTTAAAAAACGCGATCGATTGGACGGTCTCTTCCTCATCCTTTTCAAAGAAACCCGTATTGTTAATTACTGCCGCTTCTCTAGGGCAAAAAGCGCACCTTGCCTTAATGGATGTGTTGAACGTAATAGAAGCCGATATTGTCGAACAAACAGCAATATTAATTCCTTTTGCCAACGCAAAAATTGATAACAATAACCATATTACCCATAGTGCAACAGAGCAAACAATTATAAAAGCTGTACAATTTTTTCAAAACAAATTATGACACAAGACAAGACAATAAAAAACGATTTACTGTTAAAGGCTCTGCGTGGTGAAAACACTGAGCGGACACCGGTTTGGATGATGCGCCAGGCAGGAAGATACTTGCCCGAATACATTAAAATTCGTGAAAAATATTCTTTTTTCCAGAGGTGCCAAACGCCGGAACTGGCTTGTGAAATCACTCTGCAGCCGGTTGATATCATCGGCGTAGATGCAGCCATTTTATTTTCAGATATTTTGGTAGTACCTCAGGCAATGGGTTTAGAAGTGCAGTTGCTTGAAAAGCAAGGCCCTCTTCTTCCAAATCCAATAAAAACAAATGCAGACTTAAACAGAGTCCGGGTGCCCAATGTAGAAGAAACTTTGGGCTACGTTTTTGATGCGATAAAATTGATCAAGCAGGAATTGAATGGCCGCGTGCCTTTAATTGGATTTGCAGGCGCGCCCTGGACATTACTCTGTTATATGGTCCAGGGCAAAGGTTCAAAAACTTTCGATGAAGCCAAAGCGTTTTGCTATCAAAATCCGCAATTGGCACATCAAATTTTGCAAATGATCACAGACACCACCATCGCTTATTTAAAAGCGCAAATTGCCGCCGGTGCAGACACGGTGCAAATTTTTGATAGCTGGGGCGGCCTTTGGAGTAAGGGGGATTTCGAAATTTTTTCCTTACAATATATTCGTCAGATTGTAGCTGCACTCAAAGACGATGCACCGGTAATCATTTTCGCGAAGGGGGCCTGGCATTCATTAGGTGAAATGGCGCAGACGGGTGCAAGTGGATTGGGAATTGATTGGTGTATTGAACCTCAAATGGCACATACGCTTGCTGGGGGAAACATTACTTTGCAAGGCAATTTTGATCCTGCCAAATTACTTTCCCCCATCGCTGAAATAAAAAAAGAAACACAAAAGATGTTGCGTGCATTTGGGCCGAATAAACATATTGCCAATCTTGGCCACGGCATCCTTCCGAATGTTCCCGTGGATCACGCAAGGGCCTTTGTTGATACAGTAAAGGAATTTTCGTTTAATTAAAACAATAGCCGAAGAATCTTACCTTTATACAATAAAGGGAGTAAAGGTTAAACGCATTTTCCATCGACGCATTTTGGTAGCCCGCAGCTTTTGACAAAATAGATTAGGGCGTCAAAGCCGGCTTTGTCTTAGCATAAAGGCATGCTGCCATGTGTAGTTGTTATTATAACGACAAATATAAATGGAGTTGCTTAGATTAATATTGAACAATGAGTACCTATAAAAAAGAAACACACGCTTTTCGCGAAAGATGGATCGAATATGTCTTACAGCTCCAACAAGAGATTTGTACCACCCTTGAAAAGATAGATGGAAAGGGAGGCTTCGTTACCGACAACTGGGAGCGTGCCGAAGGTCGCGGCGGTGGAGGCAAGACACGAGTGATTGCGCAGGGAAATGTTTTTGAAAAGGGGGGCGTTAACACTTCTGTCGTTTACGGAAAAGTAACAGAGAAAATGCGCAAGCAATTAGGGCTCGATGGGGAGAAATGGTTCGCATGTGGATTGAGTTTAGTCATTCATCCACAAAATCCATTTGTACCGACCGTGCACGCCAACTGGCGCTATTTTGAATTATACGACGAAAAGGACAATGTGATTGACCGATGGTTTGGTGGTGGTTCCGATCTTACTCCCTATTATTTGTTTGAAGAGGATGCGGTGCATTTTCATCAAACTTTTAAAGATGCGATGCAACCCTTTGGAGAAGAACTCTATCCCACATATAAAAAATGGTGTGACGAATATTTTACCAACACACATCGTGATAATGAAATGCGCGGAATCGGTGGTGTATTTTATGATCATCTGAAACCTACCCCCGAGAGGGACTTGGAACAACTGTTTCTATTCCAGCAAGCGAATGGCAATAGTTTTTTAAATGCTTATTTACCTATTGTTGAAAAAAGAAAATCACAACCATTTACGCCTGAAAATAAATATTGGCAAGAGATAAGAAGAGGCAGATATGTAGAGTTTAACTTAATTCATGATCGAGGTACACTCTTTGGCTTAAAAACCAATGGGCGTACAGAGAGTATTTTGATGAGTCTTCCTCCGACTGTACGTTTCGATTATAATTATCAACCAAAAGTTGGAAGTGAAGAAGAGAAACTGTTGGAGGCATGCAGGCACCATAGGGAGTGGGTATAGTTAAATCCTGCTTTTTAATAAGTTAAAAGCAAGAATTTAAGAAATTCATGAATCTTCATAATGGTAAGAAATAATAGAATATGCCTTTATTTCAATATGGAGATTAGAATATATTCATTCAACGAGCTATTGAATCAGTTTTCCATATCTGATGTATTTCACAACTCAGTTTCTAAAATAAGGACAATCAACCGTATTCAAGTCATAAGTTTTGAATCATATGTCATAAATTAAAGCCGTATTATAAAAAACAATTATTCTTTCATAGATGTAAGGTCCCACACCTTACATTATAAATAATAAAAAATGTTCCTCCAAAGAAGAAACCGTATCACGCGCCGTAGCCCGGCTATCAGAAGCCTGGTGGCAGAAACATCTTTAACTCCTAACGATTTTATCCTGCCAATTTTTATAGACGAAGGCGAAAATATCAAATACGAAATACCGTCAATGCCCGGATATTTTAGATATTCTCTTGACAATACTGTTAAAGAAGTAAAAGAGTTGTGGGCAATGGGCATTAAATCTGTTTTGCTTTTTGTAAAATGTGACGATGCAGTAAAGGACAACACAGGCAAAGAAAGCTGGAATAAAAATGGGCTAATGCAACGCAGCATCAAAGCCATTAAAAATGCCGTTCCAGAAATGATGGTGATGACGGATGTGGCACTTGATCCTTATTCACAGTATGGTCATGATGGCATTGTGGATGTGGCTTCGGGCTATATTGTAAATGACGAGACAGTGGATGCACTTACATTAATGAGCCTCTCACACGCCGAAGCAGGTGCCGATTTTATTGCACCCAGCGATATGATGGATGGCCGCATTGGCGCATTCCGTAACGCCTTGGAAGAAAATAATTTTTCTAACGTAGGCATTATGTCTTATAGTGCAAAATATGCCAGTTGCCTGTACGGCCCTTTCCGCGATGCCTTGGACAGTGCCCCGGGTTTTGGGGACAAGAAAACATATCAAATGAATTACACCAACCGTATAGAAGCCATTAACGAAACATTGCAGGACATAGAACAAGGTGCGGATATTGTGATGGTTAAACCAGCATTAGCCTACCTGGATATTATTCGTGAAGTAAAAAATGCTGTCACAGTTCCCGTCAGTGCTTATCACGTAAGTGGCGAATATGCCATGATAAAGGCGGCCGCAAAAATGGGTTGGTTGGATGAGGACAAAGCGATACTTGAAACGCTTACATCGATTAAAAGGGCAGGAGCGGACTTAATCGCCACTTATTTCGCCAAAGACGCAGTTAAATTGTTGGGATAAAAGTCTATTTCTCATCCCTCGCAAAAGTATATTTTGTTTTCAATCATCATTATTTACTTTTGTAACATAAAACTTACAATTGATAATTAATGAAAGACACTCCTTTTATAAAACAGCATATTGCCCTCGGCGCAAAAATGGCCGAGTTTGCAGGTTATAATATGCCGATCAGCTATTCAGGAATTAATAACGAACACTTCGCCGTTCGTAATAGTGTAGGTATTTTCGACGTCAGTCACATGGGGGAATTTATTTTAAAAGGAGAAAATGCACTCGATTTAATCCAACGTGTTACCAGTAATGATGCAGCCAAATTGGAGAATGGGCAAGCACAATACAGTTGCCTGACCAACAATGAAGCAGGGATTGTCGACGATTTAATTGTTTATTGCATAGAGCAAAACAAAGTCTATATGTTGGTGGTAAATGCTTCAAATATAGACAAGGATTGGAACTGGATAATGTCGCACAATACCGCTGGTGTAGAGATGCACAATATCAGCGACGATACATGCCTACTCGCCATTCAGGGACCCAATGCATGTAAAGTTTTAGAGCCGCTTACGACAACCGATCTGCAAAGTTTAAAATATTATACTTTCGAAAAGAATGAATTTGCCGGGGTCAAAAACGTTTTGATAAGCGCAACAGGTTATACCGGTTCCGGAGGCATTGAAATCTATTTTGAAAATAAAGATAACAATGCTGAAAAGATATGGAATGCGGTTTTTGAAGCCGGAAAATCTGCCGACATAAAGCCTTGTGGCTTAGGTGCTCGTGATACACTTCGTTTAGAAATGGGTTATTGCTTATATGGCAACGACATTGACGATACAACTTCACCGCTCGAAGCTGGTCTTGGCTGGATAACAAAGCTGAAGAAAACAACCGCTTTTACCTCACAGGACAAATTAGCAGTACAAAAAGCGACAGGTATTAATAAAAAATTGGTTGGTTTTGAAATGACAGAGAGAGGAATACCGCGCCACGATTACAAAATTGTAGATGCAGAAGGCAACGAGATAGGCAAAGTTACCAGTGGCACGCAATCTCCATCTTTGAACAAAGCGATTGGATTGGGCTATGTAAGGCTGCCGCAAGCGGCTATTGACAAAGATATTTTTATACAAATAAGAGATAAAAATATCAAAGCAAAGATCGTAAAGATTCCTTTTGAATAAAATAAGTTCAGATGAAAAAGGCTGTCTCGTTTTGTATAATTTTTAGTTTTTCAATTGCATTGTTTTCATGCGCCAAGTACATAAAAGAAACGGGAAAAGCTTCTTATTATGCAGGAAAATTTATCGGCCGTAAAACAGCAAATGGCGAAACTTTTAGAAAACGAAAATTGACCGCAGCTAGTAAAACTTTACCTTTCGGCACTAGGGTAAAGGTTACCAACCTAAGCAATGGCCGTTCCGTAAAAGTGCGCATCAATGACCGCGGACCTTTTGTAAAGGGTAGAATCCTCGATTTGAGTTGGAAGGCAGCCAAGCGAATTGATATGCTAGACGCTGGCGTGGTATCAGTGCGTTTGAAATACAGAAAACCCCAATAGGATAATATTGCGTTCCAATGGGCTCGTTTAGGTTTCGCATATATATTAAATTCCAAAAAAGCGAATTGTAAAAACATTTTTAAAAAACTATTTCTTGACTCTATAATTCTGGGACAGAGTTTTTGAAAGGAACTCAAACATTATTAATATTTACGAAGGGTCCTTCGATGAAATATTCTTTCTGCAAAAAGTCAATAAGCGGTTCGACCCTTATGATTTATGCTTTAGCCAACTCAACTTCGCTATCTAAAACCTTTCCATTTTCGGTTTTTAAGATACGTGAAGGGTAACGATTGATTACCACATAATCATGGGTAGCCATAAGAACAGTTGTTCCCAAATCTTTGCTAATGCTTAAGAGCAATTGCATAATTCCGTTACTGGTTTCCGGATCAAGGTTTCCTGTTGGTTCGTCAGCCAAAATCAATTTGGGAGAATTAAGCAATGCCCGAGCAATATCTACGCGTTGCTGTTCTCCGCCACTCATTTCGTGAGGCATTTTAAAACCTTTATTTTTAAGGCCTACCTTCTCTAGAGAATCATTTATTTTTTCGTCAATCAGGTGCTTTTCTTTCCAACCTGTAGCCCTAAGAACAAATCGCAAATTCTCATAAACATTCCTATCGCTCAATAAATGAAAATCCTGAAAAACAATGCCAATGTTGCGTCTTAAGAATGGAACATCCTTCCATGTCATTCCTTTTATTTGAAAATCCGCTACCGTTGCCTCTCCTTCTCTTAAAGAAAGCTCACCATATAATGTCTTCAACAAACTAGTCTTTCCTGAACCGGTCTTTCCCACCAGATAAACAAACTCTCCTTTAGTAATTGTAAAGTTTACATTTTGTAGAATAAGATTATTACCCTGATAAACATTCGCGTTCGATATAGATATGACTTGTTCGGACATAGATTACATTTTTCGTTTGCAAAGATAAAAAATTGATCGCGATTTAAGATAGGAATAAAAAAAAGAACCTCCAAATGTTTTGAAGGTTCTGAATATATAATTCGAAGATTAAATTTACCAATCAGGATTTTGTAATTCTTTAAACCTCGGATTAATTTTCATATCAATTGTCGGAATTGCGCAAATAAATCTCTCCACCCAAGATGCAATAGTTTTAGAGTTAAAATCTGTTCCTGTAACACATTTCTCTATTTCAAAACTGGAAATACTCAATAATTATTCCGTTCCTCCAGCCCACCAAATTTTATCTTTAAACACATTAACAGAAGGGACATTGTCTGTGTTAGCTGTCACTTCACTAGTCGGATAGGGAAACCTAACAACAAATCCATAGCTTGCCAAGTTATTATTCGGATTATTTAATTGTGGTATGCCAGTTCTTCTATAATCATTGTATGCCTCTAATGACTCGGCTTCATAAAATGCAATATATTTCTGCGTCATTATTTCATTAATATCTCCGGCAGATGAAAGACCCAATTTAGGGAGAACCTCCAAAGTGTAGTAGAGGTCTGCACCGGATACACTATGATAATCAAAATTAGCCTCAATTGCCGATTTTAAGGTAGCTTTGAAATCCTGACCCTTCCTGGCCATTGCTTCCGCCTTTAAAAACAATAATTCATGATAACTCATCAAAGGAGTTGGAGAAGTTCTATCATTCTCGTTTCCTGTGATATTTGAATAAGAATATTCACCATATCCCGCCCGCGTTCTATCTGCTGTTCCATTAGGTGCCGGAAAAATTGTGCTAGTGGGGTCAGTCGGGTCCGCAGTAGTAAAATACGCTGAAATTCTAGGATCATTACGGGCAGACATTAAGTCATATAAAGTCTTTCCTGAGCACAAATCTCCTCGTTCATAATACGTCAAAGCCCACCATGGATTTGATCCTATATCAGTTGCTTCATATTTAGTAAAAACTAAGGCATCATTTCCGCCAGTAAATCCATGTCCCACACAAGCCAATACAGAATCGACTGCTGAAGGAACAACCTTTTCTATATGCATAAAATAACGCGCCTTAAGACTCCAAGCTGCTTTAATCCACAAACTCGCATCCCCACCATACATCAAATCTTGCTTGGGTAATGCAGAAGCTTCTATATTACTAGGAGTCATTGAAAGATTACTAATAGCGTGATTCAATAATACAAAAAGACTATCATAAATCTGCTTTTGGGAATCGAATTTAGGATGCAAGTTCTTAGCGCCTTCTAATGCATCTGTCCAAGGAGCTTGACCCCACATATCAGTAACTATAGCAAGATTATACGCTGTTAGTATTTGAGCTATTCCTAATGTTTCTTTATTATCACTTTCGCTTCCTCCAGGAGAGCATTTAACAATTATGTCTTTTAAAATAGCTAAATTGTTATAAACGCTATTCCAGCTATTATCCAGTAAAGAAGAGGCCGTGACACCATTTCTTCTGTCAGCATCATAAAACTGCTCGTCAACACCTGCGCTTTGCTCAATAAATAATGAGGCATACCACGCCATGTCGGTTGCAGTCGTGCCATACGAAGACTCAACAATTACACTTGGCAACTCATTAGTAGACAATACACTCGTAGGATCGTTAACATCCTTGTTTATATTGTCCAAAGCTTTTTCAGAACAAGATGCCAAAATTAATAGAAGTCCTCCTAGTAAATAATATTTTATATATTTCATCATTAATTCGTTTTGTTTTTAATTAAAAGGTAACATTTAAACCAACTCCAAAACTTTTCGACTGGGGTAACGACATGTAGTCAAAACCTCCTTGCATATTGCCATTCCCCTGAGAAGATTCGGGATCAAAATTTGGAAGTTCGGTCCAAAGTAAAATATTCCTTGCCGAAAAAGAC
>NZ_JBNQGD010000141.1:0-5926 GCF_050436765.1 Arachidicoccus sp.
TATGAATGATGGTGGTTCTATTATTCTTATCGGGTCAAATGCTGCACATCGGGCTTACGCAAATTTTACGTTGTATGGTGCTGCGAAAGCGGCTGTCATCTATTTTGCGAAAGCATTTTCAAGCGACCTTTTGGATAGAAAGATCAGGGCAAATGTGATAACACCTGGTACAACGGATACACCGGCATTTGAGAAGTTTGTTCCCGCAGACCAAATTGATGCTGTCAAAACACACTTTGCAAGTGGAATGCCGACAGGCAGAATTGGGCAACCATCCGACATTGGAAAAACAGCGGTTTTTCTGGCCTCTGATGATTCTTCCTTCATGCTGGGTGCTGAGCTCCTTGTTGATGGTGGCATGACCTATTTATCTAAATAATTAACCGCCTACTTGTGCGAGTTGTAACTCTCTTCATTAAATAACAAAAAAAATCAAAATGAGTAAAACAGAAAACAGCGTAGCGAGCTACGCAATTGTGGGCTTCGGCAATATCGGCAAGGCCCTGGCTAGGGCATTTGCCCGTAAGGGTATCAAAGTATTTGTTGCAACCACGCGCAAACCGGAAAGCTTTGCATCCGATGCCGCCGCGATCGGGCCGGATATTATTCCCACAACGCTGGCGGAAGCCGTCAAGGCCGACGTCATCTTCCTGGCAGTGCGTTTTGAATCGCACAGGAATGTCGCGAAGGCGCTCTCCGACTGGCAGGGGAAGATCATTGTAGATGTGACCAATGCCTACGGAGTGCCTCCTGAGCAGCTGGAGGGATTGCCTTCTGCCAGCTTCGTTGCACAGGCCTTCCCTGGTGGAAAACTGGTTAAGGGATTCAACCACTTGGGCGCTGCAATTTTGGAGCAGGATCCGGCCGTGCATGGTGGCAGGAGAGTTGTGTTCCTGGCTAGCGACGATGACGGTTCAGCAACGGAGATCGGTGCGCTGGCGGGAAAGCTCGGTTTTGCACCGGTCAAGCTTGGCGGCCTTTCGGAAGGTGGACTGCTTGTGCAGGCGCAGGGCAATAGCTGGGGTAAGCTTATCTTTCATGACTTAATCAAGTTCGGCTGATGAATCGGGATCGAAAATTTCAATGCGATCCTGATTCGTAAGCAAACCACACCACAGTTTCAATCTTAAAAAAAATAATGAATAAATTAGAAAATCAAGTAGCCGTAGTTACAGGTGCTTCGAAAGGAATAGGTGCGGCTATCGCGAAACACTTCGCGGCAGCAGGCGCAAAGGTAGTTGTCAATTATGCCTCAAGCAAGGAAGACGCTGAGAACGTGGTGAAAGCCATAACCGGCAATGGCGGTGTAGCCATTGCCGTACAGGCAGATATATCGAAGGAAGCCGATGTGGCAAGACTGTTTGAAGAAACCAGCAAAGCATTCGGTGCGTTAGATATTTTGGTCAACAACGCAGTCTTTCAGCAATTCTTACCGGTTGAACAGGCATCGGTAGTTGCTTTTCATCAGCATTTCAACGTCAATGTTTTAGGCCCCATACTTGCTATCCAGGCATCTTTGAAGCTGTTTGGCGATAAGGGTGGTAATATCATCAATATCAGTTCGGGTGCAAGCAAAATGCCGATGCCGGGAGTCTCATTATATTCGGCAACCAAAGCGGCATTAGATGCTATGACCGTTTCTTTATCGAAGGAACTGGGCCCAAAAAATATTCGTATCAATTCTATTTTACCGGGGGCTACTGAAACAGAAGGTGCAGCGAGCGCGGGTGTCACTACCGGCAGTGGGTATGAAAAAATGTTTATTGCCAATACGCCGCTTGGTCGTAGAGGCCAGCCGGAGGACATTGCGAAAGCCGCCGTATTTCTTGCTTCCCATGACGCAGCGTGGATTACGGGTGAGCAAATTTCCGTTTCAGGTGGTATGTATGGCTTTTAAAATAATAAACTCAAAAAAGAAAGACAATTGAAAAAAACATGATAATGTATAGCGATCGTGACCGGGATTCGAACAAGAATTAAGCATTATGCATCTTATTTTCAACCATGTACGGTATAATGTATTTTTAAAGTAAATAATACATACAGGATACCTATTAATGAAATAACCCGCTAAAAACAATTGTTTTAGCGGGTTATTCTATGGGGCCACACTCATTTATATTTGCGCCCTCAATAGCCTGACAAATGCCAAACCAACAGACTCCGCACCAATAATTGCAACCTCTTTATTTTGTAGTGACATATTTTTTATAAAAAGTATAATTCAATCATTAGTAATCACACGACCAGGTACATATAGATTATACAGCAGAGGAGCATAACTTTGCATTATTTGAGGTAACTCAACTTTAATTATTTGTAAAAAGATATTTTTCTTTCAGTATTCGTTTCAACCAGTTGATTTCAGTTGTGGCGGTTTCCCATTATGCGGTAATAATTCGATCAGTTTATCTTTTGGTTGTGTTGCTATTCGCGACAGTACATCTTTAAGCCAATCCAAAACATTCACTTCACGTAATTTGCAATTTTCCACAAGTGAAAACATTAATACTGCTCCTGCACTACGATTTACCGATCCGAAGAACAAGGCGTTTTTCCTTTCATCGTTTTCAAGATTTGTTCCCTAAAAGCTGTAAAGCTATAGCCGTATAAGACCCACTTATTGTAATTTTTTGCCTGACAAACTACAACTTCATTTCCCCGGCAGGTTTAAACAAAATATTTACAGCTTCAGTTCTTATTATCGGATATTGACCGGTCGTTTTCCTATATCAATTAAAGGACTGCCTAAATTCCAAAGGAGATTGATGGGTTTTGTTTTTGAATAATTTACTGAACGATTGTGAATGCTCAAATCCTAATTCGTAAGCAATTTCACTGACAGATAATTCTGTAGTAGATAATTTTTCTTTCGCTTTTTCAATCAGTTTGTCGTGGATGTGTTGTTGGGTGGTTTGTCCGGTAATTGTTTGAAGTAAGCGGCTTAGGTAGCTTATCGACACGTTTAATTTTTCAGAGATATAATGGACTGTAGGCAAGCCACTATGATTTATCTCATCACCATCGAAATAATCTGAAAGCAATTTTTCAAAGCGCTCAAGAATTTGATGATTAGCCTTCTTGCGTGTAAGAAATTGACGATGGTAAAAACGCTCGGCGTAACTCAGTAAAGTTTCTAAATGAGCAATAACGATATCCTGACTAAAGTTATCAATATTTGAGTGATACTCCTGTTGTATATTTTCGATAATTCCGATGATCGTTTTTTCTTCTTTTTCCGAAAGAATCAGGGCTTCATGAACCGAATAATCAAAATATTGGTATCGCTTGATGGTCTTTGCTAATATTGTATTCCAAAGAAAATCGGGGTGTATGAGTACTACATACCCCGATTGTTTTAATCCTTCCTTTTTGTCAGAGGAAACGCTAAATACCTGGTTAGGTGCCATAAACGACATAATACCTTCGTCAAAATCGTACCGCTGTTGTCCGTATTTTAGTTTACCGTTATTGAACACTCTTTTGAGTGCAATCAAATAAAAATCTAATGTCAATTTCACCGGCTCGTTATGTTGTAAAGCCGGGACATCTTTGACATTGATGACACTGATTAGCGGATGTTCAGGTTTGGGTAATCCTCTTAACTGGTGAAATTCGCTAATAGTTTTTATCCTGATTGGTTTTGTATTTGACATAAATAATAGTGCTATTTTCGATGGTATACTTTCGCAAGTTCCTTCGTGTCGCTGGTACAAAGTTATCCATTTCGGACGGGATAGTTCCTTGGCTTTACCCGCCGGTATAATAGCTCCCCGGCCGGGTTACAAGTTAATGCTTCGTTTGCAATGTATCGTATTTTCTTGCCTTCGATGCATTATTGCTGATAACGGTCATTATATAGTCTTTGCCGGGCGAACCTGTAACATTATTTTAATTGTTTTCTCTTTGAATGTTATTGTTCTTTCCTTACTTCCAACACCAATTTTCCACGAACGTGCCAGGTTTCGCTTTGCCTGTGCGCTTGTGCCACTTGCTCCAAAGGATACACCTTGCTAATGGCAACGTTTACTTGACCTTCATCAATCAACCGGGCCATTTCATTCAGCCAATACCGGTGATTGGTTTGTATATGAAGTAATGCTCCTTTTGCCCCCTTTTTAGCAAGTGCTTCTTTGACAGCGTCGCTAAACGGAAAATCGACATTTACACTTACCAAAATACCACCATTTTTTAAGATGCTTACGCCCTTCAACCGTTCATTATTATCGCGAAGCGGCGAAGCATCAAAGACCAGGTCTATGTTCTGCAACAATTCTTCAAATTTCTGCGTTTTATAGTCTATTGCCTCGTCAGCGCCTATCTCTTTCAAAAATTCCTGATTATCTGTTGAGGCGGTTCCTATAACATACGCACCTTTTGCTTTGGCAATCTGTATAGCCAGGCTGCCGACACCACCCGATGCGCCATGAATGAAAACACGTTGTCCTGCCTGCAATTTTCCTAATTCGAAAAGCGCATTACACGCGACTAGCCCGGTCAAGGGCACGCCCGAAGCTTCATTAAAACTGATTCTCTTAGGTTTTAGTGCGAATTGACTTGCTTTTGCTGCGACAAACTCGGCATAACTTCCGTCGCCGGGGAAGTTAGGAACGCCATATACTTCATCGCCTTTTTTGAACTCGGTTACGTCGCTGCCAACCTCTTCAACAATACCCGCTGCATCCCAGCCTATTGTCATAGGTAATTTTAACAGGGGCCTTAAAAAATCATTGCCACCCTTGCGCACCACCCAGTCAACCGGGTTTACACCACTGGCGAATACTCTCACTAAAATTTCATCGGCTGCGGGAATAGGGCATTCTATTTCTTGTATCTTTAAAACATCCGTTGCACCAAATTCGTTAATTCTAACTGCTTTCATGGTAAATTATTTTGTTAGTGCAAAATTCAGCAACAAAGCAACAGTTAATGTAGCCATTTTTGACTTTGTTGTAGCCGAAAATGAAATCGTTCGAAATACACCACATTATTTGTTCACATGGGATGACGGCTCAGGATCCCTGTAGTACCCACTAGTCTGTGCACCAATAGACTCATTGATGCTGGGTTACAAATAAATCCTGCTACCTTTTAATCGATTAAAAGATGCCTCATATTTTAGGTAGCCATAGGTGTTAAGCTCCTTCAGTGTTTTATAATAAGTCTTAACGGAGATCATCTTTGTTAATGGCATTAATTCCCCGCTAAATGCCTTTAGCGGGGTAATAAAGTCCTTTTGTTTTCATTGTTGCAGCAGTGCGGCATATAAAGCGATATGGGCAGTCCCGATGCGGGGATCTTCCTTTATCTCTTCAAAGAAAATGGACAATTTCTCATTATAGCTGCTAGCCAATGGAGACATGTTTTCTTTTTTTCTTTGTTTTTTCGCCGGCAGTTTCTTCCGTCTGTTCCGCCTCCTTTTTCATCGCTTTCTTTTCATCGTTTTTTTCGGTCTCTGACTCCGATGTCGCTACATTGTTTTGCTCTTTGTTTTTCGGCTGCAAGAATATGCGCTGCATACTGCTGTCATAGACAGCAATGTTGAAGAATTTGGGGTTGGCTTCAATAAAATGTCTTATTTCTTTCCCTTCTTGCATAAAAGTAACGGACTGCCGGTTGCCTTTTTTTAAAGAAGCTATTAAAGGCGCCGCATCTTCTGCATGTGCTAATTCTTTAATGGGATATTTGGCCAGAGCAATTTTTAGGTCGTAACCATATTGCCGATAAAATTTTTCCATTTGATAATTTCCGCTTTCATTCGTTTGTTTAAAATTCAATTGCATCCAGGCATTGTAAGATGCTCCTTCTTTGCTGATCAGATCTTTGTTGATTGCTCGGCCTGCTAAAAGATTGTAAGCTTCTTTTAAAGTAATGGTATTTCCCTTATCTACATAGAAGCTCTGCTTGATATTGTTATCACCTTTTT
>NZ_JBNQGD010000142.1:0-5362 GCF_050436765.1 Arachidicoccus sp.
GATATCTTGGGATCCAGACAAAATTCATTGCCCACAACGTTCAGTTTGTCTTTGCCGCAAGAGAACTATGGTATTATTAATGCTCAAGGAGCCGATTTAACGATAGGATGGCATGATAAAACTGGAAATGTAGATTGGTATGCCTCTTTAAATGCTTCTTATGGATGGAATAAAGTGATTGCAAAAGACTACCCGATTAGCTATTTGCCTTGGCAAATTCCGGTAGGGAAAGCTACAAATTACATTGCCGGTTACTCTGCGTCTATTATACGTACCGCAGCAGAACTTGCTGCTTGGCAAGCAGCGAACCCTAACTATGTTAATCCTGGCAATGGCAATACAGCTGTAGGTTTGGGCTCGATGGTATATGCTGATAAAAGTGGGCAAACAGGACAACCTGATGGTGTGATAAATAATTATGATCAAAAGGTTTTATATGCCAATCCTAATCCCGTTGTGTATGGTTTAAACTTAGGTGCTAATTGGAAGGGCTTTAGCATGGAGGCTGTATTTAGCGGGTTAATTCATAATCCTAAAAACTTCTTTGAGCTTGCCGATTATTATGGTGGACAGATGTGGAATACTGCTTGGATTAACCAATCTTGGACCCCGTCAAACTCCAATGCACCCTTACCGAGGGTCGTGCCAAGAGATTATAGGTCTTATTCTATAACCAATAGTAGTTTTTGGTATCAAGATGCGAGTTTCATAAGACTAAAGAGTTTGAACATTGGCTATACTTTTCATTTCAATAACTCCTTAGGCGACGCCATCAAATCTATAAGAATCTTTACGTCGGGTACAAACTTGTTTTATCTAAGCAAGTTTAAATACTGGGACCCAGAACTTAATCCGGGGTGGAGTGGTATAGGATATCCAATTATGAGGACTTTTAGTTTGGGCGCCAATGTTAATTTTTAATTCTTAAAATTGTTTCTTATGAATAAATTATCAAAATATATAGGTTTAGGATATGTTTTTTTTGTACTAGCTTTCTTATCTCTTGGAGGTTGTAGACCGAATCTGGATTATCCCAACACTACGGCTATTAATCCGGAAATTGTGTGGACGAATGCGTCAATGATCCGGGCATATTTAACCGATATATATGCTAGCTCCATGTCCGGTTGGAATTTTGGCGCAGACAATAGTGATGAGGCCATGAACCAAAACTCTACCGCGATGTCTGCATATGACCAAGGACTAAATATTACGGTTTCGGGCGTAGGAATTGCTTTTAATTATACCAATATCGATAAGATAAATTTTATGTTGTCGCAGTTACCATCTGTCCCTACTTCTGTACTTTCCAAACAAGAAAATAATTATCTTAAAGGACAATGCTTATTTTGGCGCGCGTGGGCGTATTGGAATTATGTAAAAAATCTCGGAGGTGTTCCCCTTATAACAAAACCTCAAGTTAATGGTAGTGCGAGCTCATTGACTGTCAAACGCAGTCCAACGTCTGTATGTGTGGATACCATTATTTCTGATTTAAATAATGCTGCGTCCTTGTTGCCTTCCAGATGGAGTGGAAATGACTACGGACGAATAGATAAATGTGCCGCTATGGCTTTTAAAGGAAGAATCTTATTATGGTATGCCAGTCCTTTGTTTAACAGAAGCAACGATGCTGCTCGTTGGCAAAAGGCTTATGCCGCGAATAAGGCCGCTCTGGATACTTGTACGGTAGCAGGCTACAAACTTCTTACGCCCTACAACAAAATTTGGCAAACAAAGGGAAAGGCAAATACAGAAGCGATAATGTTCAATAATTATTACTATCCCGATCATGCGTATAGTATGAATACGTTGTTGCCTTGGTGCATGACACAAGGAAATGCATGTCGTATTCTTCCTCTTGTGTGGCAAGTGCTAGCCTTCCCTCGTATCGATGGCTCTGCGACCGCTTTAGGTACCCCTACTGGTTTAGATACTGCACGATTAAGATCCGATCCTGCTTATAATGCTAATTTCTTTACAGATTTGGTTAAAAACATGGATCCGCGCTTTTACGCGTCAATATTTGTTCCGGGAACTGCATTCCCGAGTACACAAGTACCGGCAGGTCAAAATTTCTGGGAGGTATATGGGGGTAGTTTTCCAAATTACAATGATTTTGGAAAATATCAAATGGGGAGTGCTAATGTTGGTATTTACGGCGGTTTTTATCCGTTGAAAGCAGTTACTCCGGGTACTAATCAAATAACCTCACAACAACAAGGAGGAAACATTTGGATAGAAATACGTTATGCGGAAGTGTTGATGAATTTGGCGGAATGTGCAAATGAACTTGGTAATCGAACGGAGTCGCGAGGATATATTGCTCAAATTAGACAAAGGGCTGGTATTATAAAAGGTTCAGGTGCAATCGGATATGGATTAGATGCTTACAATAATCAAGGTGCGGTAAGGAATTTACTTATTAGCGAACGCTTCGCGGAGTTTGCACAGGAGGGGAAAAGATGGGATGATTTGAGGCGTTTGATGCGCTTTGATATTCTAAATAACGAAAAATATATGTCCCAATTGTTTTTTGTAGCAAATGCAGGTTTGCCTACCATTAATTCTCAAACCGGATTTGATTGGACACAAAGTATTCAGACAGATGTGGTACGTGCTAACTTTCATTTGGAATTTATTAGCAATGTTACAAACAATGCCATTAACACCTATAATTTATCGACCAATCATTGGTTTTACCCCATTGCGTTAAATGATTTTCAAAAGGATTTTAATAGTGACAATAGTATGCAAAATAATGAATGGGGTGGTACGTTTGATCCATTACAATAACTCGAGCAATATTTATTCAACAGCAGGAACAAAGAAGGGCATTGAGCCCTTTTTTGTTCAAAAATTTAGATCGTGCGTGGATAATGAGCAAAAAAACATTAGTTTTTATCAAAATTGAGCAGTGAATGTTTTTTTTAACAAACTAACTTTGATTCCCAGGATTTTATTATTTGGGCGAAGAAGGGGATTTATTTATAAAACAATTAAAATAAACAGGTGAAAGTCTTTTTTCTTTTAACCGGTATTTTTTTGCTGGCGTTGTCCATAAACGCCAAGCCGTTAAGCAACGTGATAAATGCGAAAAAATTGGTTATTGCTTTAAAGCATTCAACACCTTATTGTGAAAATTCTGATGAACATAAGATTGTCGGCAAATCAATAGAGATTCAAAGAGAGTGGCAAAATAATGTATGCCATTCTACCATCGTCAACAACGGGACGCGTCCGGTACGCATTAGTAATATCGTACTTTTCGAGATCAGCAAATCCACTTTACTCGATAGTAACAGCCACATTTACGGTGAAGGATTTCAAATGTTGTCCCAATTAGAAGGCACACTCGCGCACCCCCGCAACGTTACCGGTTACTCGGACCAGTCACATTACAGGATCATCGGTCCTCACCATATGACCACGGCATACGGTCTGTTCAGCCTAACGATGGCGAGAGGAGATTATATGGTACTTGGATTCTCCAGTTGTAAAAAATTTATAGGAAGAATCGCCTTCTCGGCGAAAAAAATAATTGTCTCTGTAGATCCGGAAAACTTACTATTGAAAGCTGGGCAACGCGTGTCGTTAGAAGACTTCATGGCATTGGACGGAAAAGATAAAAATAAATTGCTGGATCAACTGGCAGGACAAATAATTAAAACACATCCGCCCATTTTTAAAAGCCCGATTCCAGTAGGCTGGAGTTCCTGGTATTGCTATGGATCAGATTTTACACAAAACGATATTATCGAAAACTTGAAAGGATTCGCTAAGACCCTGCCTTCCTTAAAATATATCCAGATAGATGACGGTTTTCAGCCTTTTATGGGCGATTGGTTAGTACCTAACCCTAAATACGGCTCTTTGCCGAACACGCTAAGCGCCATTAAAAAAGAAGGATTTACGCCTGCTATTTGGCTGGCACCATTCATTGCTGAAAAAAACTCGGCACTGTTTAAGAACCATCCGGATTGGTTTGTAAAAGATAGTTGCGGTGCGCCACTTGTTTCATCAAAAGTTGGTTTTGGTGGTTGGCATAATGGTCCCTGGTATGTCCTGGACGGGACTAACCCACATGCACAGGCCTACCTGAGAGATGTTATAAAAACCATGCGTGAAAAGTGGGGGGTTGAATATTTTAAGTTAGATGCCAATTATTGGGGCGCTATTCACGGCGGCATCCACTATGATTCCACAGCTACACGTATTGAGGCCTACCGCGAAGGCATGAAAGCTATCTTGTCGGCTTGCGGTAGTAATACCGTAATTTTAGGATGCAATCAGCCCAATTGGCCATCCTTTGGTTTGATAACAGCCGCGCGCACCAGTAATGATGTGTCCAGAGATTGGACTTCGTTTGCTTCTACAGCCAGAGAAAATTTATTACGTTCTTGGCAGAACGGTAAGTTATGGTATTGTGATCCAGATGGTTTGTTACTTGGACCCAATGGGAATTCTGGAAAGGAAATAAAACCCAATGAATATTTATTTCATGCAACAGTATTGCATGCGATAGGGGGCCTGATGATGTTGGGCGATAAATATCGTAATCTTTCTGCAAAGCAGTTTGAAATTATTAACAAGGAGATTCCTCCAACGGGCAAAAGTGCGCGTTTTACCGACGACTCGTTTCAAACAGGGGTCACAGATTTGGGGGCGGTGCAGTACTATTATTTTTTAAACTGGAATGACAAGGAAACTATCTCTTTAAAAATGAAATTGAAGGGGAGAGCTTCCCTTGAAAATTATTGGGAAGGTGCTGGTTTAGGTGTTCATGAAGGAGTATATGAAGTAAAAAACTTACCGCCGCATTCGGCAGTCATTATTAAAGCAACACTTATTCAATCATAATTCTTTTTCCACTTAACAGGCATATGAAATTTTTTAATTTACAAAATCTAACGATTGCTTTCTTGGTTTGCATGGGGTCGCCTTTCAGTAATTCAGCAAATGCGCAAGCATTTAAATTGCAAACTCAATATGCGGGAATTCATGTTAACGAAAACGGATTTATCGTATCGATGAAAGATAAAAAAACAGGGAAGGAATATTGCCCTGGTGGCATGTCCTCTGCGTTGATGAGTCTTTGTGACAATAAGAACCAATATATTTTGCCTAGCAAGGCAAATTATAACGTGGCCAAAAAGGAAATAGATATAACCTATCCCAATGGCTCCGTCGCTATTATAAAGGTAGAGCAAAAAAAATCTTATTTGCGGTTTCAATTGTTGTCTTTAACGAAGGCCGAGAACATAGATAATATTGTGTGGGGTCCTTATAAAACGACTATTTCAAAAAAAATCGGCGACATTATTGGTGTCGTGCGCAGTGACGATTTTGCTATTGGTATGTT
>NZ_JBNQGD010000143.1:0-1163 GCF_050436765.1 Arachidicoccus sp.
TATATTATTTTAATAATAAAGTGTTCGCCCAATTTTGACTCATTATACGTTATAAAATATTTTTTTTTAAAAAAATTATATCTTAGATCGAACTTAGATCGAACATATATCAATCTTAGATCGAACATAGATCGAACATATATCGGTTAAATCGATCATATATCGGTTAAATCAGTTATATATCGGTTGAATCGAAATAATACCGGTCATATATTAATTATTTATCGATATTTTTTCGGTAGATAAAAAATGGTACGATATTTGCGAGCGGATGCAACTTCCTTATCTGATGAAGATATCCGGGATATTATTAATGCTAAAGATTTAATGAATCGGGCTTCAGAAATTATGGCTAGAAAATATAAAATATCTCCCTGGCGGGTATATCAAATTTGGAGAGGAGAACATCCACCAATAGCTCCTATTCTGATTAATAATACCTCCGCCCTCCCATTTACTGCTGGAAATTTAGCAGTACCAGCTCCTGCTCCGAAGGAGCGTCCCGAAGGGAACTCAGAGCGCCCCGAAGGGGCAAATAATACTGCCGGAAATTTGGCAGTGTCGGGTGGCATCGAGATGATTGAAATTAAAGATGATGAATTAAAAGCATTTTACGAGCGGGAAACACAACGGGGTCAAAAAAATATAGAACGTTTTACTCATGATTTAAGCACCCATTGAGGAGGAAGCTCTGTATCATCGGGAATAATTAAAAGTTCTTCATTTACAAAGGATCGTTCGGGCGCTCTGCCTTCGGCGTCAAAGACAAAGGAGCTGGAGCACTCCAGAGGAGCTAGCCAATATAATATCGGTTGATCTTTTTGTATTAAAGCTTCTCGGATACGATAAATTTGTTGAGACCAATTTATATCACCCGCCCGCCGCCTATTTCCTTCCAGATCACTAGGTTCAAGTAAATATCTTATAAGAATATCATAAGTTAATTGGTCTTCATCATACCCCATAGGTCTATTCTGAGATTTGTACGAAGATTTAGCATATACCTGTTTATTTTTTATAGCTATAACAGGCGCTAATCCAACTAGACGTGTTACAGAATTATTAATGTCCTTAACTATTATAGGTAAATTTTTAACCCAAGCTCGTGATCTCGCAGATAAATGCAATGATAACAAATCAAGTGAATCTTGTATTTGAAATAA
>NZ_JBNQGD010000144.1:0-11888 GCF_050436765.1 Arachidicoccus sp.
TACCAAATCAATCACCTGCTTACTCCCCTTTACGCCACTTACATTACTACCAAAAGATTTTCCATACGTAATTGAGTCTAAGAGATATCTAATTGTGCTTGTTGCATTTTCTCCATCTAAAATTACTTGATAGGGCTGCTTTTCATTGCTTGTAAGCAGCTTATTCAATTCTTTTAAGGAAAACACGCTATCGCTTGCCTGTGCATTTACAATCATCGAAACAGCGTCAAAAGCAATAACTGAAAAACGCGGCCGGTGACCTAACTTACTATTATAATACTCACTTTCTGGTTCATTAAGCCCCCTTGCTACTATAATCATGTTTGAACTGTCCTTCTCAAAGTCTCTAAAACAATCTGCCTCCGGCTCATATTTTACGATAATATGCGCCTGAGGGAAAGAGGATTCAAAAACCATAATTTGTTGGCTGATGATGGGCTGAAAAGACTCATCTACAAAAAGCCTTAACGTACCTTGCTGTGGATTGGCTTCCAGATCTTTTTTTCCATTCCCATTATTGTTGCATGCACAAAAACTACAAAGAGCGAGGCTAAAAATAAGTAGAAATTTGGTTGCATGAAAGAAAATCCCGTTTTTTTGTTTATTATAAAATAGCATTTTTATTTATTTAACACCTTTTTTTAACTTTTAATACTCATGTTTAATACCGCGATAAAGCCTAAACCCTCCGTATAAGACACAAAGGCTTCCAAAAATATTTAAAATTAAAGGGTCTTTGCTTTCCATTAAACCTTGCAAAAGATGAAAATGTTTGCCAAAGAACATTAAAAAACCAATACCCAAAATAATGAGTGCCATTACAATGTCTTTGACTGCGCGCATAGAACGGTAACGCTTGCGTTGTTGTTTTCTGAACTCTTCATTTATAGCCATAAAAAACGTTTATATCTTTATAGATGCAAAAAAGATCTTTTTAACCAAAAGCAAAAGCGAAAATTTTATAAAATCTTCTCTAAACTTTCTTTAGCAGCTGCAATTGTTTTGTCCAAATCCTCATAAGACAGCGCATTATTTAAAAACCAACTCTCAAAAGCCGATGGAGGTAAATATACACCACGCACTAACATTTCATGAAAAAACTTTTTAAACAAATCTGTATTCGTTGTAGCGGCTGTTTCGAAATCTACTACTTCATTTTTTGTGAAAAAAACACTAAGCATACTGCCATATTGATTAATGATAGCATCTACTCCTGCAGTGTTGAAAACCGCCGCTAACCCATCCTTTAAGTAAATGGTTTTGGCGGCTAATTCGTCATAAATATGGGCATTATTTTTCAATTCTTTTAAAAGGGTCAGCCCGGCAACTACTGCCAAGGGATTTCCGCTTAGTGTGCCCGCTTGATATACATTGCCTAATGGCGCAATATGTTCCATTATTTCTTTTTTGCCGCCAAAAGCGCCGACGGGTAAACCTGCACCAATTACTTTTCCATAAGTAACTAAATCAGCATTGATGCCCAGCTTTTGTTGTGCGCCTCCTTGGGCAAGTCTAAAACCGGTCATTACTTCGTCGAAAACAAGGAGGATATGCTCCTTATCGCATATTTTACGCAGACCCTCCAAAAAACCAGGTTCAGGCAAAATGCAACCCATGTTTCCCGCAACGGGTTCAACAATAATTGCTGCAATTTCATTTTTGTTTGTTGCAACTAAATTATTTACCGCATCCAAATTGTTATAAGGGGCAGTAAGTGTGTCTTTTGCTACTCCTTCGGTTACGCCTGGTACATTTTGGATTCCAAAAGTGGCAACACCGCTTCCTGCTTTTACTAAAAACATATCCGCATGGCCATGATAACAACCTTCAAATTTGATAAATTTATTTCGACCTGTATATCCTCTGGCTAAACGAATGGCAGACATACAAGCCTCTGTTCCGCTATTGACCAGTCTTATAAGGTCTATATTGGGCGTCATGCTTTTAATCAATTCTGCAATCTCAATTTCGAGTTTAGTGGGTGCACCAAAAGAAGTGGAATCTTCAGCCTTTAGTTGAATGGCGGCTATTACCGGTTCAAATGCGTGGCCCAATATCATCGGTCCCCAGGAAGCAATAAAGTCTATGTATTGATTGTTATCTTCATCGTATAAATATGCGCCCTTGGCTTTTTTAATAAAAATGGGATTGCCTCCGACGCTTTTAAATGCGCGAACAGGTGAGTTGACGCCCCCGGGAATACTTTGTTGGGCGCGTTCAAATAATGTTTTGCTTGAAGTATATTCGTACATATCTATCCTAAAATATTTTGTGGTTAAAGGTAGTAAGATTAAGTAAGTAGCCTAAATTAGATCAGAATATTTTAAAGGTTGTTTATGGTTTTTTCTATTCTGCGGTCGGGAATTAACCAGATTGCCGCAACAAGAATATAGATACAACCAGCAACCCAAATGTGCCAAAAAGTGCTGGCAATCCCTATGGCGTAGCCGGTAGGAGATATTATTTCTTTAAATCGATGACCTTCAATAGCCTTTGCTATAACGGAATCCTTGCCATTGACGGCTAGTAGTTTGACTTCCAAAATCCACCAGGCAACACCAGCCATTAACAATACAAAGCCATATAAGGCCATCGTTGCAGGAGCAAAATGGTTTTCCCCTGTCCACCCGGTAGCAAATGGAAGTAGTGATAACCAAAATAACAAATGAAGATTTGCCCACAAAATACTTCCTGAAACTTTTTTAGAGGACTGCAGTAAGTGGTGATGATTATTCCAATAGATACCCACATAAATAAAACTCAGTACATAACTGAAAAATACAGGTATCAAAGATTTGAGTGCAGTAAAATCTTGTCCATGTGGCACTTTAATTTCCAGTACCATTATGGTAATAATAATGGCGAAAACTCCGTCGCTAAAGGCCTCTAAAAGATTTTTATTCATGGAGGAAAAGGTTACATCAATAAAAGGATACTTAATGGAAGTAAAAATAAGCAAATTGTTCTGGTAATAACAGCGTAGCTGTTTGGTGAAAACCAGATTTTTAGATAAAAATGTAAGGGTCGTCCCGCGTACCAGCACAGGGAAGATAGACGCTTGAGTAAATAGAGATAGTCGGCTTTAATGAAGGCTTGGAATCAGGACAAGGATAAGTTTGCTTTTATTCTTCATTCAGAAGCTTGTCTAATAGGTTTTCGAGGCTACTAAGTTTTTGATGGGTTTCTTGTTGCTCGATCATAAAAGAACCAGATTTGTTTTGCTCAGTAGCAAACCAAAGTAATGCCATCGAAATATAATCCTGCATATCTTTTCCGGCAAAATTTAGTTTAAATTCTGAAATCTTGTCGTTTACAAGTTTTACCGTTTTGCGTACAATTTCTTCATCGGTTTTTTTAACTTTCAACCGATAGGTTCTGTCACCGAGCAAAACTTGTATAACGATTAATTCTGCCATAAATAATCTAAGCGTCTAATAGAGCTAAACAGGTTTCAATATCTTTTAAATAACCATCAATTCGACGTTGTAGTACTTTTTTTTCTTCTATGTTCCAATGTTGTACGCCCACTTTTAGTGCATCGTTTTGTTGCTCTAATGCTTTAATTGAAAGATTGGTCTTCGCTAATTGAGTTTGTGTATTTTCTAATTCACTCTTTAGCTTTTGGTTTTCATTTTGCAAGCGTTCATAGCGCCGCAACAATTGCTGCAACTTTTCCTCTAGTCCTTGAAGTGGCGTTTGCTCCATAAAAAAAGTAAAAAAGTAAAAGTAAAAAATCAGAATCTCTAAGTATAACTATTTTCTAATTTCTGCATTGAGTTCTTTTTCAAAACCTTGAATAAGTTTATTGATCATAGAGTCGATTTCCTTGTCAGTCAAAGTCTTTTGTTCGTCTAAAAAGGTGAAATTTATAGCGAGCGATTTTTTATTATCACCTAATTTTTCGCTTTCAAAAATATCGAATAGACGTGTTTCTTTCAGTAAACTTAAATTAGATTTTTTAATGACTGCATGGATATTTTCAAATATTATTGATTTATCTACCACCATCGCCAAATCCCGTTGTACTGAAGGAAAGCGGGAAACTTCCTTATATAATATTGTTTCTTTTTCTTTTAATGCAACTAATGCTTGAAAATCTATATCAACAAAATAAACAGAAGATTTTATATCAAACTTTTCTCTGGCCCCTTTGCTTACTTCAATTACCTTGCCTAAATATTTTTTATTTACGGAAAAAGAAATACCGCCTTCATTTTCAAGTGTTACAAATTTAATATTCGAAAATCCGCAAAGTGTTATAATGCTTTGCGCCAAGCCCTTAGCACGGAAAAAATCATATTGTTTTGCTTTTTCCTTCCATTCGTCTTCATGGTTTTTGCCGGTAATATATAAAGCTAAATGCTCTTCTTCAAAATATTTGCCCGGACCGGAAGTTTTGTATGTTTTACCAAATTCAAAAAATTGAAGATTGGTGTTTTTTCTATTTAAATTGTAGGCAAGACATTCCAAACCGGTTTCTAACATAGATGGGCGCATTAAATCTAAATCAGCACTAAGACTATTCATCATTTTTACCGATGAAGCCAATACTTCTTCGGAATAATATTTACTATTGGTAATAGAGTTGGTCATTATTTCGTTGAACCCCTGCCCCACCAGGAATCCGGCTATCTTTTCGTGGGTATCTTCTTTTAGACTCAACATATCTATAGAAGGTGTAATGTGGATAGATGTCGGAATGTCAATATTATCCAAGCCGTCTATTCGTAAAATTTCTTCAACAATATCGGCGGGCAGGGAAATATCGGGTTTACTAAGCGGTACAGCAACCCATACTTCGTCAGGTGTTTCCTTTATTTTTTCAAAACCCAAGGCTTCCAAGACATTCATAATGGCATCGTGGTGATAGTTTTTGCCACTTAATTTCTTTAGATAATGATATTTTAAAGCAACCTGCACTCTCTCTTTTGGCAAAGGATAGACATCAACGATATCTGAACTGATTTCTCCACCAGCAATTTCTTTTATCAATAATGCGGCACGTTTGAGCGCATATAATGTACTGGAAATATCTACACCCTTTTCAAAACGAGCGGCTGCATCTGTACGTAAACCATGGCGCATAGAAGTTTTGCGAATGGTGGAAGGATGGAAATAAGCACTCTCTAGAAAAATGCTTTTCGTGTTATCGTTAATACCACTTTTTAATCCGCCATAAACGCCAGCAATACACATGGCTTCTTTTGTATTACAAATAACTAAGTCATTTGCTGAGAGTTTTACTTCTTTGTTATCTAGGGTAATAAAAGGGGTTCCCTCGGGTAAATTTTTTACAACGATTGAATTGCCCGAAATCTTTGCTGCGTCAAAGGCATGAAGCGGTTGGCCGGTTTCATGCAACACAAAATTTGTAATATCTACAATATTGTTGATGGGTCTTAAGCCAATTGATTTTAATTTATTTTGTAGCCAATCCGGAGAGGCAGTCACTGTAATGTTGCTGATGGAAATTCCTGTATAGCGTGGAGCTGCCTCTGTGTTTTCAACAGAAACGTTAAATGGTAAATGGTTATTATCAGCTTTAAACCCATTTATTGAAGGGGTCTTATATTTGAAGTTGCCATTGTTATGACGGGTAAGATAAGCGCAGACATCACGCGCTACGCCCATATGGCTCATTGCGTCCATTCGGTTGGGGGTAAGACCTATTTCGTAAGTATAGTCCTCATACACTGAAAAATATTTAGAGGCTGGTGTACCCACTTTTACCTCTTTAGGTAAAATCATAATACCTGCATGGCTTTCGCCCAAACCTAATTCATCTTCGGCACAGAGCATGCCAAAGCTTTCTTCTCCGCGTATTTTCGCTATTTTCATGGTAAGTGGTTCACCGGAAGATGGAAAAATAGTGGTGCCTGCGGTTGCCACAATTACTTTTTGTCCGACTGCAACATTGGGCGCGCCGCAAACAATTTTAAGCGGGTCGCCACTACCAATATTTACGGTGGTTAATTTAAGTTTATCTGCATTGGGATGTTGTTCACAAGAGAGTACTTCTCCAACTACCAGGCCGTTTAGTCCACCTTTTACACTTTGATATTTTTCCATGCTTTCCACCTCTAAACCAATAGAAGTAAGAATTCTAGAGAGTTTTTCCGGGTCTATTTTCTCCGGAAGATATTCGCTTAACCAGTTGTAAGAAATTGTCATTAAAGTTGTCTTTAAAAAAATTGACGGAAGCACCGACAAAAAATGAACTGCAAATCTACATTATAAATTAATAATGGAGCAGTAGATGTTTTGCTTCTTATCAGGATTCTGTACCGTTTGTCAATCTATGTTTATAGGGATATTTTCTTTTGCTTATATTTATGGCAGAAAAGTACAATAAATCTCTTTCGAGTTCAGGTGTTTTTTATTTCTGTAGTTGAATAGAAAATAGCTGACAATAATTATTAAAAACAAAATTTTTAAGGATGAAAAAGTGTATCCTTCTCTTCGCAAGCTTACTGTTGCTTGCGCTTAACTTGGTGGTAGGACAAAATTTGTATATGCCGCGAAATATCGAAAAAGCAGTAGAAAAGGGTTCTCGCTCTTTGGATGGAAATCCAGGCAAAAATTATTGGCAGAATAAAGGCGTTTATGATATCAATGTGATGGTTTCACCCGAAACCAAGCTCGTTACAGGGGAAGAAACGATAAACTACACGAATAATAGTCCGGATACTTTGAAGATGCTTGCGATAAGGTTTGTCAATAATTTACATAAACCCGAAGCGCCAAGATCAGGGTATGTCAGCGCCGATTTCTTAGATTCCGGGCTCACGATTACTTCTTTCTGGGTGAATGATTTACAATATAATATAG
The DNA here is from genome assembly GCF_050436765.1 of Arachidicoccus sp. Taxonomy (NCBI): domain Bacteria; kingdom Pseudomonadati; phylum Bacteroidota; class Chitinophagia; order Chitinophagales; family Chitinophagaceae; genus Arachidicoccus; species Arachidicoccus sp. Next base: position 6,829 of record NZ_JBNQGD010000144.1, read on the forward strand.
ATGCGAAAAACTGGGGGACCGTTGGAGCTGTAAGGCTAAAGACGCCGATACTTCCGCACAGTTCAGCCAGTTTGAAGATTAATTGGAATTACCCTTTGTCAAAACAGAGTGGTCGGGAAGGGCAGATTGATTCCACTACTTTCTACTGCGCCTATTCTTATCCGCGCGTGTCTGTTTATGACGATTATAATGGATGGGACATGCTGCCTCATTCCGACAGGCAGGAATTTTACAACGATTTCAATGATTACAGGCTGAATGTTAAAGTGCCTAAAGATTATGTGGTATGGGCAACCGGAAATCTTTTAAATCCGGATGAAGTGCTGCAACCTGCGATAGCTCAGCGACTGAAAGACTCTTATAGTTCAGACAGTGTATTGCATATTGCTACACTGGACGAAATGCAACAGAAAAAGGTAACAAGACAATATAGTTGGAATATATGGAAATTTGAAGCAAATGATATTACCGATGTTTGTTTTGCGACAAGTAATCATTATGTATGGGATGGCGCAAGTACAGTCGTAGATGTTAAGACAGGAAGACGTACGAGTATGCAAGCGGCTTATAATGAGGCTTCAGAAGACTTTCACCACTCCGTAACATTTGGTCAAAACGCATTGAGATATTTCTCCACTCAGTACCCTGGCGTTCCTTTTCCTTTTCCCAAGATGACCGCGTTTCAGGGTTTTGCAGATATGGAATATCCCATGATGGTCAATGACTCTCATGTAGATGACCTGCCATTTGCGCAAATGTTACAAGACCATGAAATGGCACACTCTTATTTCCCTTTTTATATGGGTATCAATGAAACACGCTATGCATATATGGATGAAGGCTGGGCCACCACCTTTGAGTATTTGATTGGTCAGCAGGAATATGGCAAAGCACATGCAGATGCTGAATACAAAGCGTTTAGGGTAAGGCATTGGATTGGTGACCCATCAACTGAAGAAGACCAACCCATCATTAGCATGTCAACGCAAGTAAGTGGCGCAGGGTATGGTAATAATTCCTATGTAAAGGCATCATTGAGCTATTTAGCGTTAAAAGATATGTTAGGTGATGTTTTATTCAAAAAAGCCTTACATCATTATATGGATGTTTGGCACGGCAAGCACCCCATCCCTTGGGATTATTTTAATGCCATGAGCGCTGGTGCAGGAGAAAACCTGAATTGGTTTTTTCAAAATTGGTTTTTTACCAATAATTACATTGATTTAAAAATAAAGGGAGTTAAAAAGCAAAATGGTGCTTATATGGTAGATATAAAAAATGTGGGAGGTTTTGCCATTCCCTTTGATATAGTAATGACCTATACAGATGGGCAAACTGCCAGAATACACAAAACCCCGTCTATCTGGAAAAATAATGAGCGAGAACAGCAGATAAAAATTCCCTCTGAACAAGCCATTCAGTCTATTCGCTTAGACGGAGATATCTTTATGGACTATACACCAGAAGACAACGAGTGGAAAGTGAAATAGAGAGAATCTTTTATTCGAAAAATTTACGAACCGTAAGCATTTGTTTCCGGTTTTTTATTAAAATTTATAGGCCTGTGGTGGCTAATCTACCTTGATTAACCTGCAATTTTTGAAAAGGATAATACAGTTATTTACTATTTTTTTGAATAAAAGCCGTCAGGATAGCAAACAAAAAACAACCGTTCGTTTTTTTACGAAAAGATAAAATTTTAAAATTTGGATTATCTCGGAACGGTTGCTATCACTTGTTTTACAAAACATTAAATAAAAATAACATTATTTATTTGGTAAATATTAACTTAAAAAATGTGAAAAAAAATAACTGAAAGTGTTAATTATTTTAAAAGAAGAACTATTTTCACATCATCATTTTGAGTTTAGATGCTTCATTTTCAAGGTATAATTAGTTATTTATCAAATTTAATCACTACGAAGAACTAACAAATGTTTATGCTCGAAAAACTAAACAAAAAGTGATGAAATGACAAACTATTATTAATTAATAATTAAAGAAAGTACATGAGACAAAAATTATTACTACTGTTCTGTTTTGGACTGTTTCTTTTTGCTGGGAAAGCCTTCTCTCAAGAAGTTTCTATAAGAGGAACCGTAAAAAATGAAATGGGAGAACCTATCTCGTCAGCCTCCGTGAAAGTTAAAGGCACAAATGTTGGTACATTAACAGATGGTGACGGTGTTTTTACAATTGAAGCCGCTAGAGGTAAAACACTTGAAATCTCTTTTGTAGGATATGAAACAAAAGATGTCCCTGCGAGAAATGGAATTGAAATTATATTACAAACAAGTAAAAATGATTTAAAAGAGGTCGTTGTTACCGCTCTTGGGATGAAACGAGAAAAAAAGGCACTTGGGTATTCTGTTCAAGAGATCAGCGGAGATAAGGTAAATCAAGGATCAAATCCAAATTTTGCGACTGCATTAGAAGGAAAAGTTGCGGGCGTGGAAATAAGGCCATCTAGTGGTCTTCCCGGCGCCTCCGCCCAAATTTTTATTAGAGGCGCCCGTTTTTTCTCTGATAACAATTCACCTCTGTATGTGGTTGATGGAATGCCAATTAGTAGTAATTCAGATTATGCTGTCGGGGGGAACGGCGTGACAGGTACCGATTATTCTGGTAGATCTCTTGACATAGACCCCAATGATATTGCTAGTGTCAGTATCTTGGAGGGTCAGGCAGCTTCTGCACTTTATGGAACAAGAGCTTCAAATGGCGTAATTATGATTACTACAAAAAGAGGGGAGGGCTTAAAAGGAGGAAAACCTCAAGTCAGTTTTTCGACCAATTGGCAAATGGATCAAGTTTCACGATATCCAGATTTGCAAGATCAGTATGCGCAAGGAAGTAACGGTGTTTTTAGTCAAACTGCTTCTACTTCCTGGGGACCGCTTATCTCAAGTTTGCCGAATGATCCAAAATATGGAGGAAATGTTCCTAATAAATATAATAATAACAATCCAACCAGTGAAACTAATGGGAAATATTGGAACATAAATAAGGGAATGTGGGTTTTGCCACAGGCATATGATAATGTAAAAGATTTCTTTCAAAATGGACTGACAGCGAGCAATAATGTAAGTGTTTCCCAAGGTGGGGAGTTAGGTAATTATTATATAGGCGCTGGTTCAACTAATCAAAAAGGAATAATGCCTTCGTCAAAACTTAACAGATACAATTTTAAGTTTTCTGGAGATTTTAATGTGTCTTCAAAGGTAAAGATTGGAGCAAATGCAAATTATGTTTCGACTGATATTAACAAAATACCTAGTGGAAATAATAGTTATTTATTTGAAGTATATGGAGCACCTCCTAGTTACGATTTAAAAGGAACACCAATTAGTGTAGAGGGAAATCCATATCAACAAATTCAATATAGAGGAGGTACATTTGATAATCCCTATTGGGGGACTAAATATAATTTGTTTAGCGAACTTACTCGGAGAGTTTATGGAAATGCTTACGTAATGTATACCCCAGTAAAATCGTTAAGTATAAAATATCAAGCTGGCATCGATCAATACTCAACAGACAGAGAAGAACTAAATGAGTATGGTTCTGGTGGATCCACTGGTAGTATTACAAACGGAGGCTTGACAAATAGAACATTTAATTCTTTGTTGAATATTAACTACGATAAAAAAATAAATAGCATTTGGCATATAAATGCTTTACTGGGTTCCGAAATAAATGATAGTTATCAAAGATATATTTCCGAAACAGGAAGTGGTTTCGTGATACCTGGTTTTGATAACATAAGCAATGCAAGTACTCAGACGGCTTCCGAAGCAGTATATAAAAATAGGACCTTTGGTGTTTATGCACAAGCCGGAGCAGATTGGACTAGCATGGTTTTCTTAAATTTAACAGGTAGAAATGATTTAGTGTCGTCGATGCCAAATGGAAATAGGTCTTTCTTTTATCCTTCAGCCTCATTATCTTGGGTGTTTAGTGAATTAAATGGGCTTAAAGGAAAAGGCTTTTTTGGAAAAATTAGAGCTTCTTATGCACAAGTTGGGGCACCAGGGTCATATATTCCACCAGTCTATGTTAAGCATACTTCCGGAAGTGGGTTTCTTCAATACACTGATATTGAATTTCCATTCAATGGTGTAATAGGATTTGCTCCAAGCTCGACATTATACGATCCGAACTTGAAACCTCAAAATACAAACTCATATGAATTAGGAACAAATCTGAGCTTCTTTAACAATAGAGTCGGGATAGATTATACTTATACATCTCAAGACACGAAGGATCAAATATTTGCGGTGCCTCTAGCGGGTTCAACGGGATATTCATCAATAGAAAAAAATGCTGGTGAAATGAGTAGTAAAGTGCATGAAGCAAGTCTTCGCATTACCCCGATTAAATCAAAAAATTTCCAATGGGATATTAATGCGAATTTCACAAAAGTCGTAAATAAAGTAGTGTCTCTAGCCCCAGGAGTTAATAATATATATCTGGGTGGATTTGTCGATCCTCAAGTACGTGCAGCTATTGGATATACTTATCCTTCTATTTATGGTACGACTTATCTCAGAAACGATAAAGGTGAAATTGAAATTGATGATGACAAGAATAGTTCGACTTATGGTATGCCTTTAACGGGTGAAGACGGAGTAATTGGATCTGTAACGCCTAAGTTTATCCTGGGAATAAATAATGCATTACGTTATAAATCTATTAAATTAAGTTTTTTAGTAGATTGGAAGAACGGAGGTCAGATTTATTCTGGAGCAAATAGATTAATTAATCTTTATGGCACCTCTCAAAAAACTGCAAATAGGGGAACAGAGACCTTAATTATAAAGGGTGTTAAAGCTTCGACAGTTACTAATGGCTCTGGAGGAGATGCTAATGATATTGTAATTAGTGGCGCAAATAATTTCCAAACATTATATAGTAATGTGTTAGGAAATATTTCGGAAGCGAATGTATATGGATCTTCTTTTGTAAAACTTCGGGCCGTTTGACTGTCTTATGATTTGTCTGAAGCTTTTTGTGAGAGGACACATTTTATAAAGAGTGCCTCGTTGTGTTTTTGGGCTAGG
>NZ_JBNQGD010000145.1:0-10272 GCF_050436765.1 Arachidicoccus sp.
GAAATAAAAACGGCTGTTTGATAAACAAATGTAATTATTCTTTCAACAAAAATGAAAAAAATAATAAATAATCGAAAATAAAAAAAGCAAATAATTACTTTTAGATACTAAATTTAATTATTTTGTCGGCTCGTATTGTGGTATATAGAAATAAACTCGTATTTGAGCCTTAATTTACATAGAGATTGAAAATAATAATAAAAAATCGATAGTTTAAGTACAGAACCGACGACACGACGTCATTCTTCGCTTCGGAAGAAGCGCTTATTTACTGATGTAATTTTTTGTAATAGTCTGCTGGTATAAAAGGTAAAAACCATTGAAGGCTTTAGCGATGAAGAAAAAACCTCTTTTCTATTCTGGACTCAAGTTTTGGGTCAATTGAGCCAATACTTTCAGATTTAGCTTTAAGCGCACCATTCCGATCGGATGAAACCGTTGAGTATTTATGATTGCTGCATACATTATCGTATACGCTCCTTTCCCTTCAGCAATAAGCCCTAAAGGAGTACGCATAATATCCCACCATTTTTTTACTTTATCTTCAATTGATATATAACGGGCTTTACTCCAATGAATGCCATCTTTTGACAAGGAATAACCAAATTTATTAGGTAAATGAAGCCCCCATCCATCGGGTCCGCCATCAAAAACAGCTATATAGATACCATTTGGCAAGCGAGATACAATTGGATTCTCTATAAAAAAGGGATCGATACTAGTAACAGGATTAACCGTGGTATCCATTCGTCTCCAAGGGCCCGCCAACCGGTTGGAAGAAGCCAAGCCTACAAACCAACCGCTATTCTTTGCGTGATAAGGGTAATCACTCCATTTGCTCCAAGGGTAAGCGCCACCATAAAAGGCTAGCCAACCTCCCGCTGTCTGAAATGGGAAAAAGGAGTCTACTCCCTGGCGGCCTTCCCAAAGTTGAGAATTAAGGCCAGGCTCCATTACAATGCCGCTGTCAATATAGGGTCCACCAATTCCATCGATTCCCCGCTTTATTGATACAGCTCTCCATATTCTTCCAAAGGAGTGATTGGGCTCGATAGTCCGGCTAACCGTGTAAGCTACATAAAATGCATTCCACCGATTTTCTTTTTTATTAAAAATCGGCATAAATGACCATATCGCTCCCCTACGATCATTGACAGGATTATCATCATCGGTAACCGAATATTGTCCACTTGCGCGATAAATTGTTCCTACACGTTGCCAGTGAATAGCATCTTTACTGACCCAGTGGCCGATTCGCGTTTTTACACGGTCATAGTAAGCCCCTGAATCCTTTTCCCCTGCGCGTTCAGTGGGGAATAAATGATAAATACCATTTATCTTAATACAACGTCCGCCCTCAAAACCACCTAATATATTACTTGTGCCCGGCATTCCTTGATCGATGACAGGTCGACTCGGACCTGAAATAACGGTAAAAAGATTTTCAGAAGGCGCTCTTTCGATGCCTTGTTTCGGAAGAACCTGCCCATTAACAGGTAGTGACAGAACAATGCAAAAACCACTACACAAAAAATAGAAAGCAGATCTGAATAAAATACTACGGAAAACTGTGGGCATTATCATGTAAATTGTTTGTGTTTTCAAAATGAGGCTAATGACTTTAGCAGGTCTAGCCGGCAATAAATTGTATTAAACCGTTTACCGCGTTTTTTATCTTCCTACTTATTTTTTTAAATGCTTTAAACAAATCAACTATATTTATTTTAATCGGATAATTCAAAAGATATCTTTCAAATCTCTAAATTATTTTTAACACAGTATTCTAATCCTTAACACATCATCATTAGAGCAGCAAATGTACACGAAGAATTTTAATCATCATGACCGAAAGACTACCTCGTGCTTACCGTGGAGTCTCAAAAGACAACCACTTACATAGAATTTCCTGCGGCTATTCGACGACAACAAGTCGTAGAAATCAGGCCAATGGTAAGTGGTTATCTACAATAGATACTTGTATCTGAAGGAGCATCTGTAAAAAAGAGGAACTGCTTTTCATAATAAGTAATCCACAATTTGAGTAAGAGGCTATTACTGCAAATGCTGCTATCAAGAGTGCCGCAGCAGATGTAGCAGCAGCCCGGATGGATGTTGGGAAAGGCAGGCTCTTGGTTGACAAAGATATTGTTAGTAAATACGAATTAGAATCCGGACAATACACCTTGCAATCGAAGGAGGTTTCCTTGCAATTATTACCGTAAAACAACCATGGACGGGCAATTCAGTGGATGTATTCAATCGTATTGCAGCAGTCCTGAGCAACTTATTGGCTGTTGTAATACAAAGTGAAGTAGCCATTCGTAAGCAGCAACATGCTAATCCTGTCTTTGTACGGCGACAAGCCAGGTTAGGACCAGACTTTTCTACGGAATTACACAATATACTACCACAGCATTCCGGTGTGACGGGCGTTGGCGCCGCCAATGTGTTCGGTTTAGGAATGACCTATGCGATGTGTATTTGGGTAAAACCTGATATAATGGCGACCTATGGCATACTGGAGCAACTAAATTTCACTTTTATTCATTTTTCATATATTGAGTAAGTGGACAATCTTTTAATCCTTCAATTCCCTCAACAACAGATGCCGCATTTAAGCGTGCGCCATCGATATTGGTATGCGTTCCATCGCCCGGGAAAAAATGTTTTACGCTATCTTGCCCAATGGCAATCCAATGTGCGGCGATAATTCGATTAAGATTGATATAATATGCGCCGTTGGCTTTTGCTACAGCCTGTGCCCACTCAGGATATCGGGCTTCCTCTACTACCTGTCCGTGATTCCATCGATTGCGCGGCACTAAGGAACATACAATAGCAGTAGCACCTTTGGACTTTGCTTCAATTATAAACTTTCGCAAATACCAGCCGTAGGTATGAACGATTTCCGGCCGGTGCGTACGGATGCTGATGATTTCTTTTGTAGAATCGCTGATGCCTAACAAAGAGCCTTTTTGTTTAGTTGTATCGTCAACACCAGCGTGATCATTATGCCCGAATTGCATGATAACAAAATCACCTTTTTTGAGTGTTGCCATTATTTTATTCCAGCGCCCGTCTAATATAAATGTACGCGTACTCGTACCAGACTTAGCATGGTTACGAATGGAAATTCTGCTCGTATCGAAATAAGGATAAATCAAACTTCCCCAACCCCAATATGCGTCCCTCCCATTCCCATCGCTGTTCTGTACGGTTGAATCACCAATAATATAGATAACAGGTTTTTCCTGTTGACGAATAATAGTAAAGGACACTAACAACAAGGTTAGTATGGCAAGTAAAATTCCACGACAATGTTTACGTTCCTTAATATTCATTTTACTTATTTTTTATTTTGCAACTAATCTTTCAGGAATAATATTCATTTCAATAAGCCAAGCCTCACAAAGCTGTGTCCACAATTCAGTAGAACCCGGATTGTTGCGCAATGCGATTGCATGGCCGCCTTGTGGAAAAACATGAAAACTTACAGGCACTTTATTTTGCAATAATGCTTGATAAAACAACAGGCTATTCATTGGATTTACCGTTTTATCATTTTGCGCATCGGCAATAAAACAAGGCGGCGTATTTTTATTTACCTGCAACTGCAGGGAAAAATGTTTTTTCAATTCACCGGAAGGATTTGCCCCAAGTAAATTTTTTACACTGCCTGCGTGAGCATAATGCGTACTAAAGTCAATAACAGGTGAAACCAAAATCATAAAATCTGGTTTATAAGATATTTTATCCAGACTATCATTTACAGATGAAACATTATCCGTAATAGTTCCTGCGGACGCGGCTAAATGACCACCGGAGGAACAGCCCATAATACCAATCTTATCGGGATTGATATTCCATTTTACCGCATTTGCTCTGATGTAACGAATAGCGCGTTGGGCATCCATCAATGGAGCAATTTCACGATGTATTAAATCGGGAGAATTGGGGAGTCGATAGTTCAGTACAAAAGCAGAAATGCCCATTGTATTGAACCACTTGGCCAGTTGCAAACCACTAATTACATAGGCCAAACGTTCGTAACCACCACCGGGACAAATAACTACTGCCGCACCTTTATTTTCCTGTGTACCGGGAAAGAACGCATACATTCCCGGAGTCATCACGCGGTAAACGCGTTCATTGGCGATACTATCCTTTAAGGGTAGCTTTTTGGAATCAGGAATATGACCCTTTTGCCATAGTTCAATAAAATCCTGCGCGGTGGCGGATAAAGAAAGATGACATACTAATACTGTTAATACAAAAATCGAGATTCGTTTCATTTGCTTTTATTTTTTTATAACCGGAATACACGAAGATTTACTAATGTAATTGTCGCTCGTCGACCAACAACGGCGTTCGAGAAGCCGTTACTCTCCTGCAAATCTTTTAATGCTGAAAATCATGGTACTTAATCTTTCAACATATTCATAAACAACTGATGCGCTACGACATTTGCAGGATTATTTGCTAATGAGTTGAGCGTACCCATCGATGCATTTTCGCCATCGCCCTCGGCGCGTTTCTGCGCTTTTACATTTTGGATACAGGATGTAATATCCAACGCATTTAAAATAATTTTTCCACGACCATGTGCTACGATACTTAATGCAGCGTACACTTCCTGCTTATGATCGGACACAGCGCCAACAATGGTTTCACCATTGAATATGCGCATGCCGATTCTCTTTTTGTTATAAGTAGCCAAACTCTGGTATTCCCAATTGAATACACAATCCTGCGGCAATCCTGCAAATAGCGGTGAACTTTTTACAAAATAATTGCCGCCATACCAACTTGTCCCCATCACTTGAATGCCGCGAAAATCTATCACCTCTTTTTTGGCCAAATATGTCGCCCACGCTTCGGTATTACCAAGCACCACAAGCTTGTTTCCATTATTTACCCATTCTAAAATATCTGTTACCAAAGGGTTGCCTGGTTGCTGCGGCCTGTAAGCTCCAATAATCAACACATTAGCAGTCGGTATGCCCGAATGATAGTTCGTATATTTTATACCGATAGATTTTAAGTAAAGCTGTATAATACCCGTGGTATCTGCGACCTGTATGCTTTTGGAGACACCACTTTTGTCAAATTTTACGGCAAAAACATTATCATCACCACTGCATATGGTATTAGCGCCTTGTTTAATAACCGCACTCACAGTGCTATAACCAGCATTATTGATAGGCACTTTAATACCTTGAACTAATAGTTGTCCGTACACTGTTCCGCCGGTTATATTGACTTTTTGTTTTTGCCTTCGCATAATATTTCCCGAGGGATCCTTTACTTGTATTTGTAATTCGGCAGCGCCCTTGATATTTTTTTCGTTGACAACATAAAAATCAGCGGTAACCGTGTCACCCGTAGGAACCACTTTATGATTAAGTTTAACGGCAACATATAGGGGTCGATTGTATCGTGCAATTAATTCGGGATCACCTTTCAGATTACGGTAATTGTCTACTATCCCCGAATGATTTTCGAGCTTCATGCTTTCCCAACCATTGATTGCATAGCCATCTATGATGTTGTTGATACGTACATTTTCGATCACGCGCCCCTGGTAATAATAAGCCACATTGCCCATTTTCCTGGTAAGGCTATCCACGTTTGGAAACGCTTTCAAGAAACCGTTCCGATGCAAAAAATTATTATAAGCATCATACCATTTCAAATAAGTATCAGACTGCCAGCCAATATTTTTTCCCCTTTTCATGATTTTATCACGAATGAGTTGCAGGCGCGGCGGCGTACCGATTGCCCCTTCTTCACCATAATACACAATCTCATCTTTGTGATCAGTGTACTTAGCATAGCTCGTTGGATTATTATAAAGATTATCATGATATACACCCGGGCCGCCTGCATGATGCTGATCGAACCACCCGTAATCATAAAACGTCGTATCGTAAGCTAAGAGGTGCAATTTAAATCTTGGATCCGGTTCATTAATCTTAATAGGTCCATTACTCGAATTATAAGTAAGGATGCGCGTTGGATCTAACTTATGCCCCGCAAGCATTTCAGTCCTGTCAGCGGGCTGCGGTTCTGCGCCCCGCTCATTGTGCATATTGTAAATTATCAGGGAAGGATGATTTCGGTCGCGACGTATCATCCGAAAAAATTTCTCGCTGCGCACTGCAAAATAATAGTCGCGTTGTTTTTGTTCCAAATCATTTTTCGGATAAAAAAGATTCAACGGGAACTGGTTTCCTCCGGGTTCTTCAAAGTATAGCAATCCTAGTTCATCCGCAGCATTCAATACATTTTCCTGCCCGATGGTACGATGAAAATTAAGCATATTTAATCCCAATCGTTTTGCATCCATTATCTGTTTACGCGCCAGCTCATCACTGGGCGCAATACCATTTATAGGCCAAAAACCCCATGAAATGGAGGTGCGCAACACAATGCGTTTTCCATTCAGTAAAAATTGTTGGTCGCCGTTATTATTTTTCACTTCAAACCAACGGAAGCCAAAACGACGATTAAATATACCAGTCGTTCCGTCCTTTCCTTTCCAGATTGCCGTAAGCGTATATAAATTTGGATTATCCACATCCCACAATGCAGCTTTTGGCAAATTGATACTATAAGTATTTCTATTGTCACCCGGTTGCAATGTGGCTGTATATTGATGCGTGTAAACAATTTTACCTGTTTTATTTTCCTTTATGGCTAATTGGTAACTACCCGAACTTGCTTTGTTATTTTGATTAGCACCGGTTAACTGTACATCAATCTGCGTAGGATTGGGTTTGTTTTTTACAAAAACATCACTTATAAAAACTTTATCAGTAGCAGCTAATGTTACTTTTCCGGTAATACCCCCAAAGCCGTGCGAAGGTTGTGTACGATAATTGCCCCACATAAAATTCTGGCTGTCGCGCCAGTCAAAATTCCCATTGGGGTCGGTGATACGTACATCGATTTTATTTTCCGCACCTGGAATCATCGCTTTTGAAATATCCACATCAAAGGGTGTGCTGTTTACCAAATCATAGGCTACGAGTTTTTTATTTACAAAAACTTCCGCCCGAAAACGTACACTTTCAAATTTCAACACTACACGCTTTGCGCCGTAATCCGCAGGAATATCGACTTTGGTAGAAAACCAGGATACGCCGAGATAATTACCCGATACGCCAAACTTATTTCCATTTACGCCCCAAAAATATTGTTCCACCGTAGCTGGTAAATGCACATTTTCCACATAAAAATGCGAAAAAGCGACTGCACTGTTTTTTGCATTATTATTCAAAGATTGCCAACCGCCTGTTGGTATATTTACGGGAACTTCACTCAACTTTACGGGTGGCGAATATAGTTTATCATGCTGCCATTTAGCAGCAGTATCCAGCCACAGCGACCAGTTGTTTTGCGACAAATCAATCGTCGCATTACTTTGCGCATTTACATTTATAACACCACTAAAAACAGTGCAGAAAAACAGTGCACTTATCAATGATTTTCTTTTCATATTTTTTTCTAACTACTTATTATCTAAGCATTATATCCTCTCCGCTAATCACGACTATCTGCATATGTCCGACACATTTCCAAGCGAACCATTTTCATTTACTCCCTGAATTCGGTACATTGCCTTGTTTATATATCCGGAATCGGTATAGGTAGTGACTTGAGTAAAACCAATTACTGAATTATTACGCAACACAATATAACCTTTCGCTCCTGTTACCGCCTTCCATGTCAGTGTTTTTTCCGATCGGGTCACAGACGGCTTAGCGACCTGCTTCATTAACGAACGGGGATTCCAATTATCAATACCTGAAAGAACATTGTGGTAGGTGTATTTAGCTGCTTGTTCATCGGTCAATACGGCTTTTGAAGATCCTTCTTTTTGGGCATTCCGGTCTTTAAAAATTGTTTTGCGTTCACTTGTACTTATTGGATTTCCTTGCGCATCAACACTTTTATAATCCGCGAATATCGCAGGAATAGCGCCCATGTCGGTCCACCCTTGCGGATCGACCGGTATTTTCATTACGGTATAAAGATAGACAACGATCGGCCTCTCATGCCACGGACGCCCCATTTTCAGCTTACCATCGGCGGCTGCGGCATTGCCATCAATTGTACAATGATCAAATACATAACCCCATTGTGTGCCTTCTTTATGACTTGGGGCAACGATAACCGAACCGCTGCGCACATTGTAGAACGTGCTTTTTTCAACATAAGCATTGCCGCCGCCATAGAAATAATCCACCGCTCCTTCGATCCGGCAATTGGTCGCATAAAGACGATCGTTAATTCCTTTCATACTCGTCATCCAGGTATCCTGAAAGGAGCGGAAAATACAATTGTTGAATGCGATACGATCGGCCTGTGTGCTCATGGTAAGCGCCTGGGGTCCGCTTTGTTTTTCAACGCCCCAATCGTTTATAAAAGAAATATTCTCAGCGTAAAAATCCGAAGCATTGATGGTTACTACTTCTCCGGGAAATTTGTAAACTTTTGCATCAGGATTGTGAACAGAGAATTTCCAGGCTGCCCAATCATTCTGATTCCATTTGGAATCTTCTTTAGGCTGGGACTGTACGTTCAGTTTATAATGAATAATTGTTTTGTTCTTATCCTGTCCTATTAAGTAAATAAATGGCTTCTCTTTGGGAACGACAATTACTTCGTTATAATCTCCGTCTTTTACAAAAATCAAATAAGGTTTGCTGCCGTTGTCCGGAGCTGCATCAATCGCTTTTTGAACGGAAGTATAGTCGCCGCTATTGTCCGCGGCAACAACTGCATCGAATACTTTAGCACTTTTGGCCGTATTGTTTTGCCGTGCCCTGAGGGCAACATTTGACAACAAAATAGTCGCCGCCAAAACCACCAGGTACCTGAATTTATTTTTCATTTTTTTTATCAAGCTCATTATCTATTGATTTTTTATATTTTTCAATTGTCACTATTTTATGCAACGAAACAAAAAATGCAACGAGCGCAAAGATTATCGCTAATGCTATTCGGGCTGTTCCACTGTCCGTTCCGATTAGCCCATTTTTATGTTCGGACGGTAAGGATATCGACCCATAGATTAAAAAAATTATTGCCCAATTATTAACGCAGTTTTCTTAGCACCATAATTAAATTGATTGTTCATATTCTTATCTAATTGCGGCGAGTGTATTAATCGAATATCACTTGTTCGCTCACCGTCTATACTGAATAATCTTTTAGATACCTGATTGCTGCTGAGATGATCAAAAGAGATACCCGAACTGTTTTCCACGTGAATAAGCGGCGATGTTTTTTCGCAATGAAACGAAATATTTTTCAACGAAATATTTTTCGCCTCAACGATTTCCATTCCTTCTTTTGCAATGATTGTTACGCTATCCACATTAATATTGTTGATGGGCATTTCAGGTAAGCCGCGGAATAAGATTCCTCTGGCAGCTCCATTACAAATGACATTTTTGATATAAAAATTACGGAACTGCGGTGTAGTTATATCGGCAACAGGTATCGGAGCTTTTCCGCCGCTTTGACCAAGGTCCGGCTTTTGGGTAAAATAATACATATCGAAAGTGATCGCATCACCGATAATATCGCGCATGTTAATATTGCGAATGAAAATGTTTTCTACAACACCTCCGCGTCCTCTGACCGTTTTAAAACGAAGACCGTTTGCAGTGCCAATAAAATTACAATCCGAAACAAAAATATCATGCGCACCACCCGACATCTCACTGCCTATCACAAAACCGCCGTGCGCCTGATACACAACATTATTTTTAATAACAATATACATGGACGGTTTGCCCGCCTTTCTACCTTCTTCGTCTTTACCGGATTTTATGCAAATGCCGTCATCGCCGCAATTCAGCGTACAGTTTTCCACTTTTACATAGGCGCAAGATTCAATATCCATTCCATCCCCGTTTTGTGCATTTTCTTTATTGCGGACTTTCACGCCTTCAAAAGTCAGGTGCTCGCACCGCAAAGTATGCAGGCACCAGGCAGGGGAATTTTCAAAAGTTACATCTTCTAGCAGAATATGTTTACATCCGCTCAATACCAAAAGATTAGGCCTGAAAAAATCTTTTATCGGCAGATAATCTTCCATCGTTTTACCTTGTGTATAATTTCGTGAAGTCACTTCTTTAGCGCCTTTTGCATAGCTTTCAGAAGGATACCATGTTTTACCATCTCTACTTACGACGCCGGTTGCAGTCAGCTGTTTCCATTGTCTTTCCGTAACACGGTCTTTACCCATTGCACGCCACACTT
>NZ_JBNQGD010000146.1:0-5033 GCF_050436765.1 Arachidicoccus sp.
GGGGGTACCCCCGCTAACTAACACCTAAGCTTGACACACTTCATTGAACATTCCCCCTGCATTCGCTTTATACCTTTATTGACCTGGCAGGAACTTTTGCTTTTGCTGTAAGTGGTGCTGTTGCCGCTAAGGATAAAGGGTTTGATGTATTTGGTGTTTTGGTGGTGGCTTTTACAGTGGCTTGTGGGGGTGGCATTATCCGGGATCTGTGTATTGGGGCTATTCCGCCGGCCGGGTTATCTGATTGGCGTTATTTGACCATCGCCATGATTGCTGCGATAATAATAATGAGTTTGGACTCATTGTCAAAATGGCTCAATCGACCGGTATTATTGTTTGATGCTTTAGGCTTGTCACTTTTCGCTGTTTCAGGCGCACGAAAAGCGTTGGAGTTTGGTCATAATAATGAAGTGGCTATCATGCTTGGGATGATTACGGCAGTTGGTGGTGGTGTACTGCGTGATGTTTTGCTCAATCGTATTCCAGTGATATTTGAAAAAGAAATTTATGCTTCGGCAGCCTTGATAGGCGCATTCGCAGTGGTTGTTGGAAATTATTTCGGCTGGGCGAATGATTGGGTATTCCCTACGGGATTTTTTCTTTGTTTTGCTTTGCGTATTTTGGCGCTTTATTATCATTGGAAGTTGCCAGCATTCCGTAAACAAAAGCTGTGAAAAAATTATAACTTATGAACCCTATTAATCAAATTGATTAACCTTTTTAAAGCGAATTTTTTTTAAAGCTACTTTGGCTTTTTGTGCCTTTTATGTAAAAAAAATGTATATTGCTAACAACATTATGAGTAACTCTTAAACTTTATTTTTATGATCAAACTACAAGTGATTGGGAATTTAGGCCGGGACTGTACCGTGAATAATGTAAATGGCCGTACAGTAATCAATTTTAGTGTGGCACATACTGAACGATACAGAGATTCTACTACCGGCGAAATGAAACCGAGAACAACTTGGGTTGAATGTGCCTATTGGACAGATAAAACGGCTATAGCACCTTATCTAAAAAAAGGAAGTTTAGTTTACGCAGAAGGTAACCCGGATACGCGTACCTATCAGACGCAAGATGGCAATAACAAAACATCTCTGACATTGCGCATTCAGAATGTGCAATTATTAGGCTCGCGAAACAATAATGAGAGTCACAGTGGTGATAGTGGTACTGGCATCGGTAATGACGCTGCTTCAAATACCCACTCTGCCAGCGATCCAGTGGATGAAGGCGCGGATGATTTACCTTTTTAATTTTATAAAGTTGCCATAAAGCCTGCAAGTTTTTAGCTTATAGGATGTAAGGCGCACAATGTTTGTATATTTTAAAATGCTGTGAAGTACGAAGCCAAACAATATTTAGTTGTTTGTCTTACTATATTTTCGATCAAAAATGGCAGAGGACAAGACCTTTTGCCATTTTTATTTCTTTAATCCCTCTTCATATTTTTTTATCAGCATTTGAATTTCTTCGGCGGAGACATCCTTTTGCTGATTATCGATGTTTACAACGACTAAAAGACCCATTGTTCCCGGTGTTCGCAGAAAGGTATTAACTAAATTGAGTTGTGTGCTTTCTTGTAGTTTACCGGAAACACTATCCCATCTTTCGCTGGTAACCAAACAACCATCTGTAGGTGTTAGGGGATAAAAATCTTTGTCTTTAAAAAATTCAGGATCTAAAGTGCTGCCGTGAATGATGATATAACGTCTGCCAATGTTTCCCGCGAAAAAACTTTCCTGCATGGGCGAATAACTTTGCCAAGAAGGAGGCAATAAAATCTTGTAATTGTCTAAAGCTATAGCAGTAGAATCGTAAGGAAGGCCGCGATAAAATACCTGATCATTTTGAAAAGGAATAAGTGTCTGTAAATTAGGCGTAGGTCCAATTAAATGATCAATAGATGAACCTATGCCTGCAATGCGATAAATACCTTGGGGCGTATTACCATTTGTAATAAAATAAGGCATCCCACTACCAGATCGCGCCAATTGTCTAAACGTTAGCAGTTTACCTGAACTGTCTTTTGCAAAACTGCCGTCCGCATATTGTATAATACAAATACCGGTGAAATCACGATCCCAGCGTTGAAAACTATAAATTGTTTTTTGTTTCCATAACTGTTGATAATTAAATAATTCCTTTAATGGCGGTGTCGGTGCAACGATATCTTTTCTATAATTTGTCAGGTATCTTTTCAACTCAACTAATATGGGAATATTATCGCTTTGAGCGAATTTATTGTTTATTTGAAGTGAAATATTTCTTATAAAACTTTCTGAAGAATCATTTCTAAAACAATACAATGCTTCCATTGCAAAAAGTTTTGCATTTGTTTCTCGTTTTAATAATTCTAATACCTTGTCTTGATACATTTTGGGATACAATGCATACAATGCCAATTGCATTGTTTCTCTTGCAGATTGATCTAGAAGATAGCGCAATTCGAACATTTTTTCCATGCCTCTTTGCGTATACTGGTTGCATATCATAAACTGTATTGCTGATAACCAGGCATCTTCAAATCTATACTCTGTATTCTGATTAAGCGGCCCCAGAAAGGTTTCCTTGATGGTTTTGTTCAATAAATAATTTTTGAACTCATTTCTTCGCGCTTGCAATGTAAAGGGAGATTGAATATTTGCGATATTGAATTTCACCAGACTGTCTTGTGCATTCACAGAAGAGATGGTGAGTATTAATATGGAGAATATGAAAAGGCTTTTTTGAAAAAAATTCATCAGTGGAATAATCGGATTTAAAATTAAAAGACTTGATTTTGTTCAAAATTAAATAAGATGATCTGTTTTTCCTCAATAAATATTACACGGGAGCTTCGTCGTTTTTTGAGTAATTTGCAGCGGATACCTTTTCTTTAATAATTTTATTTAGATGCACGAAAAATATAGTTACGATTTTTTATACGATTTCACTTTAGCTGTCTTTCGTAAAATCGGTTGTCCACAAGAGCATGCCAATATTGCATCCAAAGTATTGTTGAGTGCCGATTTAAGAGGGATCGACAGCCACGGCGTTGCCAGACTTAGTGGTTACGTGCGTCTCTGGGAAACTGGGCGCATAAACCCCAGACCACAAATAAAAATTGTGCACGAAACACCTTCCACTGCGGTGGTGGACGGCGACCGGGGTTTGGGCTTGATTGTAGCACCTTATGCTATGAAAGTGGCGATGCAAAAGGCCGAAAATGTAGGTACAGGATGGGTATCTGTAAAAAATAGTAATCATTTTGGCATTGCTGGTTATCATGCAATGATGGCTTTAGATCAAGATATGATTGGCATGGCGATGACCAATGCGAGTGCGCTGGTAGCTCCTACCTTTTCTGCGGAAAGAATGTTGGGCACCAATCCAATTGCGGTAGCTATCCCTGCGAAGTCACAGCCGGCTTTTGTCGCTGACTTTGCAACTACTACTGTTGCTAATGGAAAATTAGAAGTAGCTCAAAGAAAAAAACAAGACATTTCACTGGGTTGGGCGCAGGATAAGGAAGGGAATCCAAGTACAGATGCTTTTGCGGTAAAAGAGGGAGGTTCCTTACTCCCGCTTGGCGGAGATCGGGAACATGCTAGTCACAAGGGGTACGCTTTAGGTAGTATTGTAGATATTTTCTCTGCCGTATTGAGTGGTGCATCGTATGGGCCTTGGGCACCGCCTTTCCCTGCTTATATCCCTGTACCACAGAATATGCCCGGACAGGGTTTGGGGCATTTCCTGGGCGCTATGCGCGTAGATGCATTCAGACCGAAAGAAGAGTTTTTGGAACATATGGATAATTGGATTAAACGTTTTAGAAATGCCCGGAGGACGGATGAAAATCAGCCCGTGTTAATTCCCGGAGACCCGGAAAGGGCGATGGAGTCTGTTTATATGAAAGAAGGAATTCCTTTATTGCAATCTGTTGAAGAAGATTTACAAAAGCTTGGAGACAAATTAGAGGTTGAATGGGATAAAAAAGATAAAGGATAAAGCGGGGTCAATAGAAGCTTTCTAGTGTTCAGCAAATGTGGTGTTGTTTGGCAATGGCATAGAGTTTGTCTGATAGTTGGCTGGATGTAGACTGATTATTTTAAATAAAATCAATTTTATGAAGATGAAATTTATTAAAACTTATTTTTTGGCTATAACTATATTGTTAGCTGGAAATGTATGGGCACAAAATAATGATAGTATTCCACGTGTTACCCCATTCTCAGGAGTTAAGGATTATCGCACTTGGTCAATTGGCATTGATGGTGGCGGATCTAGTGTTTTAGCACCTTTTAGTGCACCCTATGACTTTAATAACATTGATTTTAATCATGTCGGTATTGTTTACGGTGCTTATATTAAAAAACAGATTTATCATGGCTTTGGCCTGCAGGCAGATTTTATGCGTGGGCAGGTGAAAGGTTCTCAGAAGGCCAATCAGAATTCTTATAATTTAATCGGTTTTTCGGGTGTGGATAGGTTTAAAACAAACATCAATTGGTCAGCATCATTAAGTGGCGTATTTACTTTAGGAACGATTAATTGGCTCAATAAACAAGCGACGGTATTGCCCTATATCTCGGCTGGTGGTGGTTATATGGCTTATAACACACAGGTTGGGACAAGTAGCGGGTATAATTATGTGGATAAAAATGGGCAAGTGAGTTCTTCAAAACCCACGGCTACAAAATCATTTTTTATTCCGGTCGGTTTAGGTGCCCGCTTCAATGTTGCTACGGGCATAAACATCGATTTGGGCTATCATTTGTATTTTGTGAATGACAAAAACTTTGACGGCGTATTAGGCAGTGGAAGAGACGATAAATTTTCTACTTTGAACTTAGGTTTGGAATTTGCTTTAGGAAATAAGCAGAAGCCGCAATTAGCAGTAGTGAATCCAGCTGCACAATTAGCAATGGATTTATGGGATAGAAATGAAGCATTGAAGCGGGAATTAAAAGCCTCTTCTGAACGCAATGAAGAAGAGCTGCAAGGTGTGCGTCAACAAATAGTTGATTTACAAAAAGATAGTGATGGTG
>NZ_JBNQGD010000147.1:0-1376 GCF_050436765.1 Arachidicoccus sp.
TACAGGGTGGGCCAAAATTTTCTCCCATGTTGTTTCAATCTCGTTGATACATTTTCAAACCACTATTTTAAACGTTTTATAGCTCATTTAAAAGCTGAGAGTTTACCATTTATGCCTGTTTTTAAAATTTTTAATTTGGACTAAAACCGACCAAGTTATGGTCAGAACAAAAAATACCAATTTTTCCTTGATTTCAAAGGAAAAAAAATTTGTAAGGGGGGACCCTTATGCGATTTTTCTTTCACTTGTTTGTTCAATTTTGTTTGAATTCGAAATTGTTGTCCAAATGCCGTACTCAAATCAAGAAAAGGCTCGCTTTTACGATTGGTGGGTTGAATCCGGCCGAGATTACGCTGAGTTTAAGCGACGAGCGAGACGTGAGCGTGGTCGAAATGCAAGTGTTCCAGACATCAAGACAATTAAGGACTGGGCGTAAAATTTTCGGGAGAATGGGACGATGCAGCGTCGACCCAAAACAAAGACCAAGTTTGTTTTTACCCGCTTAAGTTTAATTTTAAAAATGTTAAGATCAGTGCGTACGCCAGAGGTTATTGAACGGGTTCGGGTGGCCTTCACTAACAATCGTCATTTGTCTACCCGCACAGCTAACATTCCCGTCAACAGTGATGACTCGTCGGATGAAGAAGTTAAAATGGTTTCGCGTACAACCATTCGGCGCATCCTTAAGGTTATTTAACAAAAAGTTTTAAATTTTACTCAGTTGTTGCAGGAAGACTTGAAATTTCATCCTTACAAGCTCCAATTGGTCCAAGAACTTTTGCGCTCTGATTTTCAACTCCGCCGACGATTTGCGCGCTCTCAACTTGAAACATTAGGTAACGATCCGAATTTTTTGGAAAACTTGTTTTTCTGTGATGAAGCTCACTTTCATTGTCACGGCGGGGTAAACCGGCAAGACTTTCGCTACTGGTCGGATGAAAATCCGCACTGGTACGCCGATGAACCACTTCATTCGCCTAAAGTGACTGTGTGGGTAGGCATTGGTTGGAATGGGATTGTGGGACCCTTCTTTTGGGAACGTGATCGTAACTTTCCCCGTGAAAGAGGAATCAATGCACGTTGGTATCAGGCCATGCTTGAAAACGATGCAATTCCTGCTCTCCGCCAGCTTCCGAATTTTGACAATCTTGTCTTTATGCAGGATGGGGCGCCGGCGCATTTTGGAAATGACGTTCGAGCTTTGCTTGATCAGACTTTTCCGGATCGCTGGATGGGACGAGGTTCTGCAAACAATCCGCCACCAATTGCATGGCCAGCTCGATCTCCGGATCTAACACCAATGGACTTTTTCTTTTGGGGTTATGTTAAAAGCTTGGCCTACACGGATCGCCCTTTTGGATCAGTTGTTGAGTTGC
>NZ_JBNQGD010000148.1:0-13424 GCF_050436765.1 Arachidicoccus sp.
AACTCCTTCATCGCATTCAAAGCCCAAAAAAACAAAGGATTGTTGCAAATTTTCTCTACTAATTTCATTCAATTGAATTAGCTGTACCGACTGCCACCAACGCAGTTGTTTCCATTGATTTCCATCTTCTCGTCCTTGCCACCAACTTTGTTGGGGCGCGTTATAGTAATTATTATCAATCATATTCTTTCTCCATTTTTCCAAACCATTGAGGGCCTTAACGAGCCTTGCAGATAAAATATATCTCTAAAATCCCTCGTAGGATAAGCCTGCAAATCGGCCAAAAAATTCTCTTTTAAAATTCCCCTATTGTCTAAACGCAAAGCCTTAGCCGCTCTAAAAGTAATTCCCGCAAGTGTTTCCGGAATCGACAATTTTTCATAAGCCCCAAGAACAGAGGCCTCCAGTAGCAAATTACCCATTGGGGCAGAACCGGGATTCCAGTCAGAAGCAATAGCCACACAAGCACCTCCATTTAATAATTTCCTTGCCGGTGCAAACGGCATACCCAAGCCCAAGGATGCACCCGGTAATACTGTCGCCACAATATCTGCTTCAGCTAACATTTTTATCTCTTTATCTCCGCTTGCTTCGAGATGATCCGCAGAAAGGGCACCACACTCAATAGCCACAGCAGTACCACCTGTAGTAAACTGATCTGCGTGTATCGTTATCTCAAAACCCAATTTCTTTATCCTCCGTAAATATCCCAATGCGGCACCGACACCAAAAGCCGTTTTTTCGATAAAAATATCTATTCGCTTACTTAAATTTTCTCTTTGTATAATAGGTAATAAGTTTTCTTCCACATATTTTAAATAATCAACTTCATTACCTTGGAAGTCATTCGGCTTTATGTGTGCTGCAAGGCAGGTAGAAATCAAATCTGCTTTTGTCTCTTCCCCTGCTGCTTTGATCGCACGTAATATCTTTAATTCTTCTTGCACATTCAGCCCATAACCACTTTTTACTTCTATAGTGGTAATACCAGCGTTTAATAATTTATTGGCACGCTCTGATGTAAGGCCGGTTAATTCGGCATTTGAAGCATTTCTCGTTTGTGTAACTGTTTCCCAAATACCCCCGCCAGATGCCGCAATTTCCAAGTAAGTTTTTCCGGAAATGCGCATCGCATAATCTTTCGCGCGACTTCCTGCAAAACATAAATGGGTATGACTATCAATAAAACCTGGCAGCAAAACCTGTGGCGATTCTATTTCTTCAACAATGGCATCGGGAAATTGTATTCTTAATAAGTCAAATGAAGCAATCTTGGTTATTAAACCTTCATCAATAGCAATGCCGCAACCTGTCAAGACTTCCAAGGACTCATCTTTAATAACACCTTTCATTGGCAAACGATCCAATGTGATTATTTGTGCAAAAGGTCCGATAATTTTCATTTTGCTATTGTTATAAAGTTGAAAGTTGCCAAAACTGCATTCTATATTTATATTTAATACACTACTTCACCCTTCACCACTTTCTTTTAAATTTTTATACCAAATTTTGCGGCAACTTCCTCCGCCTTCTCATAGCCTGCATCTGCATGCCGGAAAATACCCATTGCCGGATCATTGAACAACACACGTTTTAAACATTCATCTGCACGATCTGTACCATCGGCCAATACCACCATACCTGCATGCTGAGAATAGCCCATTCCCACGCCACCCCCATGATGAAAAGAAACCCAGGTCGCACCGCCCGCCGTGTTACTCATCAAATTTAACAGGGGCCAATCAGAAACTGCGTCACTTCCATCCTTCATCGATTCTGTTTCACGATTGGGTGAAGCTACAGAACCACAATCAAGATGGTCGCGGCCAATAACAATGGGCGCTTTCACTTTTCCAGCTTTTACCAAATCATTAAATAACAATCCAGCTTTTTCGCGTTCACCTAATCCTAGCCAACAAATACGCGCAGGTAGTCCTTGAAATGCAATCTTCTCTTTCGCCATTTTCAACCAATTAATCAGATGTGTATTCTCAGGAAATGCTTCTATCAATGCTTCGTCCGTCGTGTAAATATCCTGTGGATCGCCGGATAATGCCACCCAACGGAAAGGACCTTTACCTTCGCAAAATAAAGGCCGGATATATTCCGGTGTAAAACCGTGAAAATCAAATGCATGCTGCTCCCCACCTTGTTTTGCGAATTCACGCAGATTGTTACCGTAGTCAAATGTCACTGCACCAAGTTTTTGCAATTGCAACATCAAGCCTACATGTCGAGCCATACTCTTCAAAGACTGCTTCTTATATAGGTCAGGATTTTTCTCCCTTAAAGTTTTAGCCTTCGCAAGTGTCAATCCATTTGGAATGTAACCGTTCAACGGGTCGTGTGCTGAGGTTTGATCGGTTAAAATATCGGGCACAATACCATCATTCAGTAGCTTTTCTAACATATCTCCCACATCACTTATAAGACCTACAGACAGTGCCTCCTTTTTCACTAACGCCGCTTGTATCCATCGCTTTGCTTCTTCATAATCATCCGTGATACGGTCGAGATATTTGGTATCGATGCGTTTTTTAATTCTTTCAGCATCTACGTCAGCAACCAGACATACAGCACCCGACATTGTTGCGGCCAAAGGCTGAGCGCCCCCCATCCCTCCTAAGCCGGCCGTAACAATGAGCTTGCCATGGAGCTCGCCACCAAAATGCCGCTGCCCGCAAGACATAAACGTTTCATAGGTCCCTTGTAATATCCCCTGTGTGCCAATGTAAATCCAACTACCAGCCGTCATTTGTCCAAACATCATCAGACCTTTGCTACGTAATTCATTGAAGTGTTCCCAAGTTGCCCATTTCGGCACAAGGTTACTATTGGCAATCAGCACGCGAGGCGCTTGTGGATGCGTGCGCACAATGCCTACCGGCTTCCCGGATTGCACGAGTAAAGAATGTTCTTCATCTAAGTCCAATAAAATTTCAATGATTTTTTGTAAAGACTTTTTATCCCGCGCAGCCTGTCCGATTCCGCCATAAACGACCAGCTCTTCCGGGTTCTCGGCTACCTCTGCATTTAGATTATTCAATAACATTCTAAGCGGCGCTTCCGTCTGCCAACTTTTGGCATGTAATCGATTTCCCGTTGGTGCAAAATAATGCGGATGATTTGCGTACTTCTTTATAAATTCTACCCTGTTCATTTTATTTCTTTTTTGATCGATGATTTTTTTCGTCATTCCCGCGAAGGCGTGAATCTTTTCTACCTTTTTTATTTTACGATGCCTTACTTTTTTAGAGATTGCTTCACTTCGTTCGCAATGACGGCAAACCTTCCTTCATTGAGTGAGGAATGAACGACGTGGCAATATCATTATTTGTCTTCTAATTGCTCCACAATTTTCTTTGCTTTTGCCAAACGAATTTCTTTATTTTTTTCTACCAAAAGTTTTGTTGCCCATTTTTCCAAACGATGATGCAGCGGCACTATCAGCGCAGCAATGATGACCAACGCGAGCAACATCAAGAACGGAGAATTATTGGTAATGTCTGATAAATAATCGTGCAGCAACAAATTGATAAATTCAAAAACAATCAACAACATTATCACACCCAACATTTCTATCGTTTTATGACTGACCATAAAACTCCGGCTCATCAATAAAAAGAACAATGCGCATAATAAAATTCCAATCGCAATTATTGCAAATTGTATATTGTGTTTCCGTGTTTCTTTTTGTTTTGCCTCTTGTGCTGCGAGCTGCTGTTGCCGAAGGTTTTCCTGCAAATTTATTTTGTCTATTTCTTGTGTTTTGGAAATATTGTTCAAGCTATCATTGCCAATAATATAAACATCTGCATATTTCAATGCGCTGTCCGGCTCGTGTTTTTGTTCATAATATTGATGCAGAAACGCCGCTGCTCCCACTTTGTTTGAGTAATTGCCATTGTTTGGTTCCGCATATATTTTTGAATAATAATAAAAAGCGGAATCATGTTGGTTCGTAGTGTAGAAATATTGAGCCATCGTTAAATAAGCGTCTTGAATAACTATCAGCCCATTAGATTGCTGTGCATAAGCAAGCGCTGTTCGGGCATGCGCAAGCGCCAAATTGTATTGGTGCAATTGTAAATAAGCGCCGCTTAAAACAGCATTAGCGTATCCGGCATCTTCTTTTGAGGTGTCTCCTCTTATGGTTTCATTGAATGATTTCTGTCCATAAATAAGCGATGAATCAAGGTTGTTTCTCAATAAAAAATTTTGGCTTATATTTCCATATAACATAGATAACACTGCTGCCACATTCCAATCGTGAACGCTTGCAGTTTCTAAATACCTCACACCTTTTTCCTGGTAAACAGACCGCAAGCTGTCTGTTGGTTGGTACCATGACATAGCGCTCATTACTTCACCCCACAAAATATTATTTGGATATTTTTCCAATATCTTGTTTGCTTTTAATGCGCAATCCTGCATTTGGATTAAACTTCCTACGTCGAAAAATGTTGCACTCAAAGCTACATACCCAAATGCTTCCAAATGAGGCTTATTATGCGCCTGGCCGTAAGCGACAGCCTCCTTACCGTAAAGCCGTATTGCATCGGAATTATCCTGAGCATATTTGTTGAATATTAAATGGAAGGCAGTAATACTAATACTGTCGTTGTTTGTAGTTTCAGCAATGTGCATCAAGCTGTCAGCATTGAATTGCTGTGCGCGTGCGGCAACAAAAAATATCGCGAAGCAAAAGAGAAAGAAATATTTTCGCATAAGAATTGGTTTATAGTAAATTTTTTTTTGCTTTATAAAGTTATGGATTTTTGACGTCTGCTTTCCTGAGATTGCTTCACTTCGTTCGCAATGACGATTGAGATTCCCGCCTTCGCGATTGAGGGATCTCTTTATCCATTTTTAATTGTCAATTATCCATCACTATATTATTTTTCACCAAAAAATCATTCGCACATTTTACAAGCAACCCCTCCACGATTATTTTTTGTAAGGCTTGAATATCTTTTGAGAAAATGCTATCTTCTTTGGCAAAGGCAACTTTGCTACGAACCAAAGCATGCACGGCTTCTAACACCGGTGAACTCTTTAGCGGCCTTCTGAAATCCACCGCTTGAGCGGCATACAACAATTCAATCGCCAAAATATTTTCTACGTTCCCGATTACCTGATTTAGCTTTCTTCCACTAATAGAGCCCATCGATACATGATCTTCTTGCCCCAAAGACGTAGGAATACTGTCTGCACTTGCCGGGAAACACAGAGATTTATTTTCACTTGCCAGAGCTGCCGCGGTGTATTGCGGAATCATAAATCCGGAGTTAAGCCCCGCATTTTCTATTAATAGTTTTGGTAACCCATATCTTCCTTCAATAATCAAATAACACCTTCTTTCAGAAATACTTCCCAACTCAGAGGCTGCAACGGTAGCGTAATCCAAAGGGATAGCTATTGGCTCTCCGTGAAAATTTCCTCCACTAATCGTATCAAATGAACCCAAAATGATGGGGTTGTCTGTAACAGAATTAATTTCTATTTCAGTCAATTCTTGTAAGTGCATCCACGCTGTGCGCGAAGCACCATGTACCTGAGGCATACAACGCAGTGAATAGGGATCTTGTACACGATTGCAATCAATATGTGCATTGTGAATCTCGGAATTGGCTAGCAAAACAGACAACCTTTTCGCAACTAATTGATTACCCAAAAATGGCCTTATTTCATGCAATCGTCTGTCGAAGGGCTTGGAAGACCCCATCAATCCTTCCAAAGAAAGCGCGCCAATAATGTCAGCTGCATCCAGCGCATTGTGCATTCTCTCCAACGCATTTACCGCATGCGCTGCAATAAACTGCGTACCATTTATTAAGGCCAGCCCTTCTTTCGGACCAAGTTGCAAGGGCATCAACCCCAGTTGTTCTAATGCTGCTGAAGCTTCGATAACCTTTTCCTTTTGAAACACTTCACCAAAACCAATCAGTGGTAAAAATAAATGTGCCAAGGGAGCCAAATCGCCGGAAGCACCTACCGAACCTTGCTCTGGAACGCAAGGGATAACATCATTTTCTATCATCCATAAAATACGCTCGGCTGTAGCGATGCGAATGCCGGAATAACCTTGACAGAGTGCATGCAACTTTAGTATCAACATTATTTTTGAGAGGCGCGGTGCAATCAAATTACCGACTCCTACAGAATGACTCTTTAATAAATTGTGTTGCAAATGCGTGGTCTGCTCCGCAGAAATCAAAGTATCGCAAAGCGGACCAAAACCGGTATTGATGCCATATACAACTGACTTCGCCTCTACAATTTCATCCACAAAAGCGCTGCTACGCCTAATTTTCTGTATGGCTTGTTCACAAATAATGCCGCCTAAACGGCCATTGGCCAGTGCAATAGTTTTATCAACGCTCAAATGGTCGATGCCATATTTAAAAGATTCTTTCATTCGTTACTTGTTATGTTTTTATTTGTCGAATGGAACTTACCAAGATAAAATTTACATTCTCCAATGTGATAATAATGTAAATTTTATCTTGGACGTTTCATCTACTTTATCTTTTTTAATATAATGCCAGAAAGGGGTTGAGTCTCAAAATAATTTTCCAGTGATAATAATGCCGGCAACAAATGCGCAGTTTCTTCTTCTTCGACATTAATTTTGTCTAAACTAATTGAAATAGCCGACCAGATTGGTTTTAATTGCTTCAATAACTCACGTCCATTTTCACTTAATTTAACGATCTGATGACGTTTATCTTCCTTTGAAGCTGTTGTTTCAATCAATTTTTTTTGCTTCAAATTCTTTACCAACTGGCTTATAGCCGAATGAGAAACCATCAATTCTGAGGCAATATCGGTAAGACTTACGGCATTCTTTTTCGATAAAATGTAAAACACAGGGAACCAACTGGCATCAAAAGCAATATTTTGTTGTTGATACACTTTATTCACTTCCGACAAATAATACTCACTCATTCGTCGCAAACGACTTCCAAGTATAAGAAAGCCGATATCTTGATAAAACTTCATTGTAATATTATATAAGTACTTATACAATATTACGAAAGAATTTTCTAACAGATGAAAAATATTGCTTTTGTTTCGATCGGTATAAACAGAAACCTACAATGATTTTCTTTAAAGAGTCACGATAAAAAATAAAGAAGAAAAACAATCATTTCACAATACGACGTGCAGAATCACCAATAATGAACTTACAGAAATAAATATCCAAAGTAAAATACCCAACAAAAGTGGTTTGGCCCCCACTTGTTTTAATGCTTTTGATGTAAGCCCGGCACCAATAAAGAATAAAGTAAGCGTAAGACTCTTTTCTGCTAAAGGCACGATTATTTTTCCAACAGGGTGTATAAATGGTAAAAACGTATTAAGCAACATTGCCACCACAAATAGTAATATAAAATAGGGAAGTTTAATCTTGCCTTTCCCTTTTCTATAAAAAAAGGCTGTAAGTAAAGAAACCGGAATAATCCATAATGCTCGTTCTAATTTTACGGTTGTGGCAATATGCATAGCAGAAAGTCCATATTTGCTAGCGGCCCCTACCACGGAACTAGTATCATGAATGGCTATAGCAGCCCATAGTCCGAACTGATTTTGGCTTAAATGAAACAAATGTCCAATTAAAGGGAAAACAAATAAGGCGACAGAATTTAGCAAAAAAACGGTACCCAGTGAAACAGACATTTCACTCTCTTTAGCCTCTACCAAAGGGGCCACCGCAGCAATTGCACTACCTCCACAGATCGCTGTACCGGCAGAAATAAGAAAAGTCGTAATCTTTTTTATCTTCAACAATTTCCCCAATAATAAACCTAATAAGAGGGTAATAAATATGGAACAAACTGTAAAAACGAATCCTTCTTTCCCGGCTTTTACAGCTTCAAAAATACTCATGCCAAAACCTAACCCTACAACTGAGCACTGTAAAAGTATTTTGACAATACGATGATTCATCTCTTCTAACGGATGGCCAACAGTTTGTGTAAGAATAAATCCTAAGATTAACGCAATTGGTGGAGAAACAATGGGAAAGCAGCAGACAAGAATGCCAACAATAAAAAGTATTTTCTTAGCGGAAACTTTGTACAAGATACCTTTTTCCATAACCTGTATTTTTTGTTACGGAGCAAAGGTGCTTGCAAATAGTAGATTATACTTATTGCAAATATTGATGGGGGATTACTTTTGGTTATAACCCCGCAGTGCAAACTGCATAAAGCTCTCTGCGAGTCCACTGGGTTTACCTTGTAAGTGGACAAATGAAAACTCACGGGTAATTTCCAAACCTTTCACCTCTACAATCCTATATTCTCCCTGTAAAACCTCTTTAGAAACAGAAGCAATGGAAACAAAACCCAAACAATCATAATTAAGCAAAAAGGCCTTAATACTTTCGGTACTGCCCAAATGCATTAAGATATTTAAGGTCGAAATATCAAACTTTTTCTTGGTCAAAGCATCTTCCAAAACCTCCAGGCTACCAGAGCCACGTTCCCGACAAACAACGGGGATTTGTGTCAGGTCATGTAGCTTGATTTCACCATTTATGGCTATTGTACTTTTTGTTCGTACAATAGCCACTATTTCGTCTTTTATAAATGATGAATACTTTAATTGTTTGTTATGCTTTTTGCCTTCAACAATACCCAATTCTATCTTCTTTTCGAGTAGGGCTTTTTCTATACGGGAAGTATTAGAATTAAGCAGAGAGAGTTTTACTTCTGGAAAAGATTTATAAAAATTAGCTAATACAGAAGGCAAAATATATTGCCCCACAGTGGTGCTGGCTCCAAGTTGCAATATACCGGAGAATTTATTTTTTAATACACTAAAATCAAACTCTATTTGCTGATAAAGACTTTTTATTTCTTCTGCGTAGCCTAACAATATTTGCCCCGCATGAGTTAAAGTAATTTTATTCGCTTTTCTTTCAAAAAGTCGCAAACCAAAAACATTTTCAAGTTCTTTTATATTTTTGGTCACAGCCGGCTGGGAAATAAATAATTCTTCCGCCGCCTTTGTAAAACTCAATTGAGTGGCAACTTTATAAAAGGTCTTTAAACGAAAATCGAGCATAATGTAAATTGGTTTTATTTACCAGTTCCGAATATCTTCCATCTGCTTTTCTCTTTTGTCGGCGGATTAGCTACCACTGGTGCAGGGGGTGCTTTCAGCAGGTCCTTATGCTCGCGATACATTTTCCAAATAAACTCACCAAACAAAGTATTGGACCAAGCAAACCATTTACGCGTAAAATCTATCGGTGCACTAGGGTCAAACGATTCATGCATAAATCCCGTGCCAGCATGTGTTGTACGCAACATTTCTATACATTCCGCCATTTCCTTAGTATCCGTAGATGTTAATCCACGCATACTAATACCAATTGGCCATACCTTGTTTAGTCCAGTATGAGGGCTACCTATACCTTCGGCAACGGTGCCTTTAAAGAAAAACGGATTATCTTCGGAGAGTACATATCGGCGCGTATTTAAATAAGTAACATTGGAGGGAAAAATAGTTTCCAAATAAGGCATCGCCAATAGTGATGGAACATTGGCATCATCCATTAAATTGATACTTCCGTAGCCATTTACTTCGTACGGAAATATTTGACCGTATTTTGGGTGCATTACCGTAAAATCCTGCAATGCAACGTATACTTGTTTTGATAGCGCCTTGGCTTCATTAGACTTATCTAAATCTTTCCCGATCTTTTCCCACATCTCCCCCAACTGGGTCAAAGATTTTACTGCAAAATAATTACTTGGAATAAGATAAGGGAAAATAGTGGCGTCGTCGCTGGGCCGGAACATAGAATTAATTAACCCGTCGGGTCTGGTTGGATATCCGTATCCTCCCATTGGAACACCATCGGTTGCCCAGGCAGTTTTTCGCTGAAAACTATAAGGCCCCTGATTCCCAATTCGTTGTTGTTCTTTAAATGTTTTTATAATCAGGGTCATCGCTTCTTTCCAGTGTTCATCAAATGGAGCAGTATCCCCGGTCTCTTTCCAAAAATTATAGGCCAAACGGATGGGATAGCAGAGGCTGTCTATTTCCCATTTGCGTTCGTGCACACCTGGTTTCATATCGGTGATATCCGTTTCTTTCCACTTACTTACTTTTGTCGCATCTTTATAAAAAGCATTCGCATAAGGGTCTATAATAATACACTTATTTTGACGACGAATAACTCCTTCAATCATTTTTTGCAACGCCTTATCCTTTTTACAAAGCGGCAAATAAGGAGTTACCTGAGCGGTACTGTCACGTAACCACATTGCATCTATATCACCCGTGATGACAAAAGTGTCGGGCTTGCCGTTTATCACACTATATTCCACAGTAGTATCCAACGTGTTAGGGAAGCAATTATTAAATAACCATGCCAATTCTTTGTTCCCCACATTCGCCTGCATCTCATTTATAAGATTTTCAACAGCCTCACTTTTAAATTTTCTCTCTCCAACAGGAACACGCACAACCGGAAATTCATCAACATTTAAAAACATTCTACCCCCATTAAAGGCTTTAGTGTATTTCGAGGCTAACACGCCGGCTCCAGCCAAGGCCGATTGACGCAAAAACTTTCTACGATGCATTATGGATTATTTCTTTGGTGATTAAATTCTATCTGATAAAAGTACCGCATTTACAAATATACCACCACTTAATAAAATGATAAAGTGTTAGTTAGAGAAAATACAAAGTGTCAAACTGTCACTAAAAAAAGAAAAATGATCCTGCTAAAAGCAGCGTATCTTTTTCAAAAGTTTATAATTGTAACACAATCAATATAATATACTAATTATCAATCAATTAATAAATATCTACTATTCGGACCTTCCATAAAAAGTAAATCAAGTACACTTAAATTAGGCTGAAAACCAATCCGATCTTCGAACAGTTGCATATAAACTATCGGGTCTGGTTGCTTTTGAAAATCTTGAGGTGTACAATACGTAAGTCGTCTTTCCATCTCCTCATTAAATTCTCCTTCATACATTGTAACTATCTGATTATTACCAATATAATTATTTACAGTAGAAATAATTTCAAAATTCAAATCAAACAAATATTTATATTTTTTCTCAAAAAAAGGCCTTATACCATCCTTATAAAACTCGAAAAAAGGAGATTTTCCATAGCAGGAAAAGATGGTTCGCCAATGTTGCACTTGCCAATTTATATCATTTGCAATTTTTACATCCCTAAATACCAGTTTTTGATTCCGCCCATTTTCTATAGGAACAGATAAATTGATTAACCCATTGCTTCCTGCAATGACACAACGGTTGGCAAAACTCATTTTTTGCCACCGTTCATTTAAAGATAATTTTATATTTGAAAATTCAATTGATTTTTTAAACCAATTAACACAGGGAAAATATTGATTATCAATAATTAAAACTAATTCTTTATTCATTTATAATTATTTTTAATAGTAAATCGTTAGTTGTCATTTTAAGAAAAAAATACTAAATTATTGTTACTATTAAATATAGTACAAAATATATAATATTTTAATTATCAATAATTTAGATATCAGTAAAGTATACTAAAAATAATAGATAACTATCTATTCTCATTAACAACTAACTTTGCTAAAATAAATAGTAGCCAAAATTAAACAATAAAAATCATTATATGTTCAATAGAGAAAAGATTTTGTATTTTGCAGCAAATAATATCAAAATGAAAAAAATAGGCTTAATCTTGCTCCTGACGGTAATTTTATGGGGGTGTAAAAAACCAGCTTCTTTTGAATTTCGCGGTATTCAAAATATTCGGATATTGCAAATGGGAGATAACTCTCCTGCCCTTTCTGCCACTTTGTCTTTATTTAATCCAAATAACTACACGGTTCAATTAAAAAAAGTGGACGCGGATATCTATATAAATGGTCAATTTTTATCTCATTACAAAATGGATACTTTGGTAAAAATTCCAAGAAATGACATTTTTAATTACAACATATTATTTCCCTTTGACGCGAAAAAAGTTTTTAATAATATGTTGACTTCACTTTTTAGCAGGCAGGTTTTGCTGCGTATAAGTGGAACTTCGCGGTTAGGGAGATCTGGCATTTTTGTAAATGTCCCCTTCGATTTTTCGTCCAAGCAGGATTTACACTTTTAGCAATTTCTCTCTGGCAAATAGCGTTCGCCCCCCTTATTGCCTTCTCTATTTAAAAGAAGATATTCTATACGAAATGATAAATAGTGCTGGTTATAACTTCCCATTTTCGAAAAACCACTACCTTCCAGTATCGAACTTTGAATTAAAAATTTGACATCAGATGAACAGAAACGACATAACAACACTAGGCGCACTGAAAAAAGCGAAGTATCGGCCTACCTCCATAAAAGAAGAAATCCGCAATAATCTCATAGATAAAATAAGGAATAATCAAGAACGCTTTCCGGGCATTTTGGGATATGAGAATACTGTATTGCGTGACACCGAAACGGCGATCTTGAGTAGGCATAATATTTTATTTCTTGGCTTACGTGGTCAGGCCAAAACAAGAGTTGCCCGACAAATGGTGGATTTACTAGACGAATATATTCCCATCGTAAAAGGTAGCGAAATCAACGACGATCCATTGAATCCTATTAGTAAGTATGCCTTAAATCTCATTAAAAAAGAGGGGGACAACACGCCTATCGAATGGTTGCATCGCTCACAACGCTATGGAGAAAAACTGGCAACACCAGATGTAAGTGTAGCTGATTTAATTGGTGACATCGACCCCATTAAGGCGGCCAACTTAAAACTGAGCTTCTCAGACGAAGAAGTCATTCATTATGGCATCATCCCGCATTGCAATCGCTCTATTTTTGTCATAAATGAACTACCTGATTTGCAAGCGCGTATTCAAGTGGCACTTTTCAATATTTTGCAAGAAGGCGATATACAGATCCGCGGTTTCAAATTAAGAATGCCATTGGATATTTTGTTTGTATTTACAGCTAACCCAGAAGATTATACAAATCGCGGAAGCATTGTCACACCTCTAAAAGACCGTATTGAAAGCCAGATTTTAACCCATTATCCGAAAGACTTGGAGACTGCATTGCAAATAACCGAGCAAGAAGCAAGCATTTTACCCGAACAGTTGAAACAACTTAACATTGCGGATATATTAAAAAGAATCATTGAGCAACTGGCATTTGAGGCCCGTATAAGCGAATACGTGGATAAGAAAAGTGGTGTAAGTGCCAGGCTTTCCATTGCTGCTCTGGAAAATCTCATTAGTAGTGCCGAAAGGCGCGCTATTATCAACAAAGAAAAAGATTCTCAGGTATGGATTAGTGACTTATCTGGCATTATTCCCGCCATCACCGGCAAAATAGAATTGGTATATGAGGGGGAACAAGAGGGTCCTTATCAGGTAGCATTACACCTTTTGGAAAAAGCTATTC
>NZ_JBNQGD010000149.1:0-5191 GCF_050436765.1 Arachidicoccus sp.
ATTCTGGAATTTTTGAAAGCGAGGTTTCTGATGTTTTGGCGGCTTACAGCAAGGCCATTTCACCCCCGTGCTCAGCGTTTGCGTCGCAGTATCCGATTGGCGACTAATACGCCAGTTAAACTGTTCGGTGCTGGCGTTTGATCCTACTTTTCCCGTTGCGTCTAAGAGATCTTGATCCAAAAGCAGTAAGATTTGATGGATAGCCTCTTACCTAATAGTTATCCGGCATACTCTAGTGATTAGCCACTATGCCAATAACATATTTGTTGACTTTGCAAAGCTCTGCTATGCATTTCAAACCTCAGGTCGCGCGTTTGCTCATACCGTAAAGCAAAACGATAATTACAAAAAGCATTTCCAAATACCTTCAGGTATAATTTCTTCTCCTTGCCAGCTATCTTGATCTGGGCATTGCCCAATCAAACTCACAAATAACTCAAGGTTCATACTGATGCTTAATATAAGCCGCATGGACGTCGAGCCCTCTGGTCTCTAATATTATCACATACTGTGGAAAAACTGATACTAGAAACAGCGGCAGCTTTTCATTGTTCCAAGATGTTTATCTTTCTTTATTGCTGCTTCCATGACAATCTGAACGTTTAGCTTCATTATCTTTTAAATGACCATCCATCAGAGCGAGGATTACTCATTTTGGCTGGGGGAATTGCAGGAAAGGGATATCGCCTATTGTTCCATTCCGGAGATATTTTGCAATGGCCGAACTACCCCACTTTTGGGCCGCATCTTGCTGAAGGCAGCCAGTAAAAGCATAAATATAGGACGACTAAAAAGTCGAATACATCAGGGCAAGCGCTTTAAAAGTATAAAAGTCTCGAAGGGTGTACATTCTATCCTAGGAGGGCATATAAAGAGATTGAACTAACTGAAATATCGCACTTGTCGATTTTTTGGTTGAATTGCAATGAAATCTCGATCGATAAACTGTTAATATTAGGTAGATTTTTTCTTAAATTTTATAAAACTAACAACTATATGGGACGTTTTCATGCTTTTATTCCTTGTGAAAAAAAATAGTGCAAACGTTTGCAAGTCAATGTTTATGAGCATTTCAGGAAAATGATGTTTTTGCATTAATAATTTTGAACAAAATCTCCTTTTACTTTGTTTAACAAATAGCTTATGAAGATTAGATATTGTTTTATTCAACTTTATGTATTACATATTTTATAATCTTTTTGATTTGCGCTATAGGTGCAAAAAGCAATAATTAAATTTTATTTATTAATCATTTACAAAAACAAATGATACGAATGATACGTAAGTCGCTGGCCAAATTGTTTAATTTAAGACTCTCAATGGGATGTTGTACATTTCTTATTTGTGCATTAATTACTTTGCCGCAATTGGTAAACGCTCAAGCCAATAAGACACAAAAAGAGCTAACAGATACTTCTGTAAGTATTAAAGTCGATACTGTTCCACAGGAAGAAGATCTTTCCAACATTGATACAATGGCAAGAGGAAAGGGTTTGGTAGATTCTTTGATTAAAAGAAATGCCTACAGCATGGTGGATAGTATCCCAGGAATGAGAGATAAAGTGGACATTAAAGTAATTGAACGTCAACCATATATATCTGTGCAGCAATATGTAAAAGGAAGTGCCGCCGGCATTTATTCAGTGGAAGAAAGCGGAGAACCCGGGACGGAGGAATTGATGTATATCAGAGGACTTACGCAGCCCATTTTGAATCATAGAAATGCTTCAGATGCCCAACCTGCAGTTTATGTGAATGGCATACCTCTTATTCAAGATAATCCTTTTGTATATGATATTCAAGGATATGATATAAATCCAATTGGCCCAGCAACCAATTTATTATCTTCCATTGATCCATCGAATATTGAAAGTATTGAGATTTTAAAAGATGCCTCTACTCTTGCCAAACTCGGGCCAAATGCTGCCAATGGAGCAGTTTGGATAATACTTAAAACACCCGAATCCGGAAGGAGAAAGATTGAGATTAACTCATATTATGGATTTGTACAAGCGCCTACAAATATTTATACCACAAATGCGGCTTATCAGAATGCATTTGAGCAGCCCTTTTATCAAAAATATGCAACGACCGACCAAAAATTAGCCTACCCTATTTATTTAAGCGATTCAACGGATCTAAATTATTACGGAACTTCTAACTGGAACGATTTGTATTTTAAAAGTTCTCCCGTCCACTCAATAAATATGAGTCTTTCCGGCGGGTCCAAAAGGGCTAACTTTAGATTTAACATCAACAATACATCAAATAAAGGAGCAGCGGATGGAACGGGATTAGATAAATACGGGGCAAATTTTGCTATCAATATGACGCCAGTAAAATGGCTAAATGTTTCGGGTTTAATCGATGCCAACAGGTTACAAAGGCAAAGAAATCAGAATTTGAGGGATCGTTTTGCAGAAGTACGTTACTTCCCCGATTTGACGACCCCGCTTCCTCCTAATAAAAATGTTTACAGTCAATACTTGGGTGCTTTTGGCAACGTCGGTAATGACGACAATAAAAATAATGTCATCCGTGGGCAATTCGGATTGTCTGCTAATTTTAAGAACCTTACTTTGGTTTCTCAGATGGGCTTCGATTATAATGAAGGCATTAGAGATTTGTTCATCCCTTCTGCGTTTATTAATGGCAATAATTTTACCTCCAATTACTTTGGCTACGATCAAAGGTTTTTTGTAAAATCGTCAGCGACTTATGACATTAAATTTGGGGTAGCGCAAAAACAGAAAATATCGTTAACGGCAGGTCAACAATACCAGTCAGATAAATGGCATTACGATTATATATTTGGGTATAATACCCCTAATGACTTTATAAAAGTTCCTTTAGCCGACATTGGTTCAGACGGAAACGTAGAATCTTATGCTGGATATGGAGCAACCGTTTATGCATATTCTGATAACCAAATTATCCGCTTAGCTTCTTATTATGGGGAAGTAAAATACACCCTAAACGATTACTTTAATTTGGCATTCACGCTTCGTCATGACGGCAGTAGCGCGGTACAGCCTAACCTAAGATGGATTACGACACCAAGTGTAAGTGCTAACTGGGACATTAAGAGAAATCTATTAGTGAATAGCAACGCATTTAGCAGTTTCAACTTACGTGCATCTTATGGGAGAATAGGAAGGGCTTATAGTACCGACAGGTACCAGGGGGGACCTCAATATGTGGTAGACGGAAGTTTTAATGGAGATCCATCTATTGGAACTTATTTAGAAAAACCCATTACGTCTCGTCCATATACTTTAGGCTATACTGGTTACAATATTGGTTGGCAATATAGCAACAAAACAGATGTTGGTGTAGATGTAGGCTTCTTTAATGGTCGATTGACTGCATCTTTAGATTGGTATAATAACGATGAAACGAATAGCTTGTTGGCAGTTCCGGCTATTGGAGAGTCAGGCTATACATCGACTTTTGAAAATGGCATGAAAGTGAATAACACAGGCCTTGATCTTACTTTAAATGCACAAATTATTAAAAGTAGAATACAAAATGGGTTTAACTGGTCTCTTAATGGAAATTTGAGTTATAATAAAAATGTATTAAAAGCCCTACCGGGCGGCGTTCAGCAAATTATTTCCGGCAACAACCTATTAAAGGTGGGCTCACCAATTGATGCATTTTGGGTGTTAGAAAATAAAGGGGTCTATACTTCAGACAGTCAAGTGCCGACCGTTAATGGTAGACCTTTGAGTATTGCAGGAAATGCATTTAAGGCTGGGGATGCTATATGGAAAGATCAAAATAATGATGGTGTAATTGACGATAATGACCGGATATTAAAGGGACATTATTTACCATCTATATATGGAGGATTTGGTAGTGATTTAAATTATAAAAAATTCAATTTAAATTTTCAATTCACCTATGCTTTGGGCCAATCGCTTTTAAATTCGGATGTATCTAATAGGCTCAATTTTATCAACAATGAGAGTGGAAACGACATTAATTCGATTAAAGAGATATTTTATTGGCAAAAGACTTTTAATCCGAATGATTATCCACAATACAATCCTTTTAGCAATGCGGTAAACTATCGTTTATATCAGGATTTATTCATTCAAAATGCGTCGTATGTGAAACTGCGTTCTGCATCATTTGGCTACGATTTGAGCGGCGCAAAACATGGAATTTTCAAGACTACATTTACGAAAGCCTTGATATACGTATCGGCAACCAATTTGTTTTCTTTCACAAATGACAAATATGTGAATCCAGAATTGGTTGATTATACCGGTACTTATACTGGTTATGGTATGACAATGCCCAAAACTTTTATTTTAGGTATTAAGTTGGAATTATAATTACGAAATATTGTATTAAATAGATAACAATGAAGCACAGATGGTTTAATTTATATTTTATTTCTCGCTATTGGGCGGTGTTAGCTTTAATTGCAGTACTTACCGGTTCTTGCAATAGAACATTGGATGTACAATCAACACATGCCTCGACCGATCAAACTCAATGGAAGTCTTATGACGATGCTAAATCAGGTGTATTTGGTATGTATGCATTATTAAAGGCGGCCTATGCAAGAGACAACGCTTATTGGCTTTATGGAGAATTAAGAGATGGAGACTTTAAATCTGTTTCAAGAACAGATTTGGCTGCCATTATTAGTGGGAATCTCAGTGCTTCTTACCCTATTTTGCAGGACTTGTCGAATTGGCAACCTTTTTATGCTGCTATCAGCGCCGCAAGTATTTTTATAGAAAGATCTAGTGGTTGCTTAGCGGATGCCAGATACACTAAGCAAAACAACAAAGTAGATATTGCGGAAGCTCATGTGGTAAGAGCTTTTGCCTATTTTAATTTGGCGCGTATATGGGGTGACGTCCCTTTATGGACCAATTCCAATGACGGGGATTTCAAAGCATTGCCGCGCTCTTCAAGAGAGAAAGTGCTACGATATGCTGAACAAGATATTTTGTCTGTAATCAATGATCTTCCTTTTTATTATGGCAGTAATTCAAGTTCTCCGCAAAATATTTTACCTGGAAACTATTTTGGTGGTACACAATTCCAGCTAGAAAATTCATTATTTGGGCGCATTCAAGCATATATTATATTGGCGCATATAGCTGCTGATTTAGGTGATTATAGTGATGTAGAAGCTTACACTTCTTATGTTCAAAATAATATTGGAATAATT
>NZ_JBNQGD010000149.1:5201-7895 GCF_050436765.1 Arachidicoccus sp.
TCTTCTGATTTAGGCTATACCCCGACTTCTACTGTGGCACAAATGACTGGCAACGATCAATCTAACGATGTATTTGCTTACAGAAATTATAGACAATTAGTTGTGTTTAACTTTTTGTATAGTACAGGTGAGCAAGGTTTGACGAATAATGGACATATCGAATATCTGACTATTGCTGCACCCTATTCTAGCAAACCGTTGCCGGATATCTATGTACCGAAAGAAACCATCAACGCAATATATCCCGATACCATGGATCAGCGTTTTGGTATAGATACTTCTACTGGGCTTCATAGAGACGCTTTCTTTGGGAACTACTATAGCAATATTCCTATTTTCAAAAAGATCAATGTATTAACTATTGCGGGAGACGGGGGAGTTACCAAGGCTCTATTTTATCAATCTGCTATAGTTTTTTCCAGATATGAAGAGGTCTTGTTATTGCGTGCGGAAGCTTTATCTGTTTTAGGTAAAAATAGCGACGCCCTGGATATCTTAAACGGCATTCGTAAAGATAGGGGGTTGAATGAACTCACTGCACAAGAGGTGCCAGATATGATAGATGCCATTTTTGCAGAAAGAAGACGTGAATTGATTGGAGAGGGATGGAGATGGTTTGATCTTATTAGGTATAAGAAAATAAAAGGGAATGACCCTCAATTTAATGCCATTATTCAGGATGGTGGCATTTATTGGCCAGTTTCCGCACAGGTTTTGGGTGCGAATCCAAATTTGGTTCAGACACTTCATTGGAAATAATTATAAAGCTTAAAAGAATGAAACCAAAAAATATAATAGAACAGATGAAATCCAGCTTCAGATCAAAATCATTAATTTCTACCTCAGCTTTTTGCGTAATTATTTTATTGACGGCACTGGTCAATACAGGTTGTAATAAAACTAAAAGTCCTTATTATGATTATCAGAATAAAACTACAGAATTTAATGGTTCGATATATGAATTTTTACAATCGCAAAATGGTGTATTTGATTCGTTGTTGAAAGTAGTTGACTCCGTTCCTGGTTTGAAAAATACTTTATCAACGGGCTCTAATCTAACCTTCTTTGCCGCTCCTAATAATTGTTTTGTGAATGCCTTACAAAACCTAAACTTAAATCTGGCTAGTTATGGTTTATCCCCGAAATACTTGAGCGATATTGATACTACAGCCAATATGGATACTTTGGTAAGTAGATATTTATTTGATGGGTTATATCCAACAGATTCATTGATAAAATATGGTGATGCCGGGCTAGCAGTCCCTTCTTTTAAATATGCTTATGAAATGAATTTGGCCTATCAAAGAAATACGGCAACCGGGTTTCAAAATGGAGGCCCACAGTTTATCAACTTCACGGACTTGCATAACTCCCTTTCGGCTTCTTTTTGGGTAACAGCACCCACTATTTCCGTAAATATTGTGACCAATAATGGGATTGTTCACATTTTGACAGATAGCCACTCTTTTGGATTCAATGATTTTATAGATCGATTTTCGGGTGTTCAATAAAAGAAACAATATTCTAACATTATAAATGGAAATAATGAATAAGCGTATTTTAATTGGGTTTACAGTCGTTTTCGCACTTTCGTTGGGTGTATTTTCATGTGTCAAAAATTATTTGCCCTCCAGTAAGGATGCAATAGGAAATAATGCTCGTTTTATTACGACAACTTATACACCTATTTTGGGTAGAAATACTTTAATGACTAACAATTTTGAGCCAGGTAATTCAACGCAACCACTTACCTTTTCGATTATGAATATTAGAAAGTCAAATGGTGACCCTGCAACTGAGCTAACAGATGTCTTTCCTGTTCAAGTTTGGAAAACTGCCTACACAGGCTTAGAAACATCTATCGCGCAAATTGATTCTGAGCGCACTATTGAATATCATCATTTATTTGAAATTAGAGACCATTCCGGTGAATTTTTAATGTGGTCTTCTGCTAGGTCTTCTTTTGTCGCTACGCAACCCGATTCGGGTTATGTATTTGACGTGGAAGTTAGCAACAGTGGTGGAAAGGAGTATTTTAGAAATTTAAAATTGAAACCTTTAGTTGAGCAACCTTACGTGCCGTCAAATTTGGATCCAATAACCGGGCAAGCAACGAGGGCTGATGTTAATCCTTCATTTGCAAATGGGATTATTGGTGAGCATACAGATTTGCCCCTAAGCAGCGGAGACATATCTGTTTTCTTTTATAAAGTTGGCGAAGGGAACACGCTCACCTTTAAATTTTTAGATACTTTGTATCACCCTATCGACCCACATAAATTTAATGCTACTGACTGGCAACATCTTGTTCACGGATTCAATATGCGCATGACTGATAGCAGTGTTACTTATGATGTCGCCTATCCAATTCCTTTAGTGAAAGGATTAAAGACCAATTATACGGACGCGTCAGGAAATTATGCTTATACCCGTTTTATGTATTCTAGAATTGGTTTTGGCGGAGGGGTTCAGACGGCCTCCCTAGGATTTTATTTTCAGTTGTATGAAAAGGGAGATTGGCAAATTATTTTTCAATTTAAGAAGGATAACCCAAAGTTTGAAAACGAATAGACGGATAAGGAATTTTCAAAATTTATAAAAAATATTTTTTAAAGCTCACGCAATATGAAGTACCTAGTTATAGTATTAATATGCTTTGGATTATTAGGTTTTTGTGGAAAGCAATCGCTTTTT
>NZ_JBNQGD010000150.1:0-5039 GCF_050436765.1 Arachidicoccus sp.
AGTGTGATTTTAGATGTGTGTATCGATAGAGGCGGTTGCTTTGAAACCAGCGAGCTGACTTCGCACGAAAAACCTGTTTTTCTTAAACACGATGTAATACATTATTGTGTACCCAATATTGCCAGCGGTTTTGCGCGAACTGCCAGTCACGCGATCAGCAATGTACTCATGCCACTTATTTTGAAAATTGCCGATGAAGGAGGTTTAGACGCCATATTGTGGCACAACTTTAATTTGCGCAACGGTATTTATATGTACAAAGGACATCTGACAAATTTCTATTTGAGTGAACGTTTTGATATAAAATATACCGATTTGAATTTACTACTTGCAACCAGTAGAAGATAACTAAACAATAGCGATGTAGATATGTATGTGAAAATCCGGAAATTAATCATTCCCTTTTTTGTGGTTACTTTTTTATTTGTGGGATGCTATACTTTTCTGAATTGGTTTTTGTTGATAAAAAATAATTTCTTCACTGCTTCACCTGCTTTTGTAGAGAAAGACCTTGCCTTTGTTATTGCCTGGATTCCTTCACTTATTTGGCTCAGGCCAAGAATTGCTTTATTGGATATTAAAGAAATTAACCGCAATTATTTCCTATTTTTTTATCAATTATTCGCGGTATGCCTGATGGCTTTTTGTGCCAATTATGCGCAAAAGGTTTTATATTTAAAAATGCATGGTCATCGGGTGGTAGGCACTTTGAGTGAGACTGGCGCGTTTAGAAACGATAATTATTTTGTAGTTAAAGATTATTATTTAGATACCTCCAGGCACCCTGCTTTTAGAACAGTTGTTGCCGATGGATCGGTAAAAGACTCGGCTGAACTAAAAATTTTCATTTGCTGTCCAATGTATGAAAATGCCAAAGATACTGCCCGGCATTTGGCAGATTATTGGTTGGGCTTTATTTACACTAAAAGAGTGAGTGATCAAACAAGCCAGCAATTAGTGCCAATGCTTTTGGCAAACTTTGATAATGAATGCCAATTGAAATTCCAAAAAGATGTATTAAAAAAAATTGATTATCTGGAGAAAATTGATAGCACGACTGAGCTGTCCAGGATATATGATGATGCCGCCGATAAAGCAGGCTTAGATGTTACCGGTGCAGACCGCATATTCTTTAAACCACGATATCGTTCTTATGCCAAAATATCAGCCATTGCCTGGGCAAAAGCAGTATATGTACTTTTGGTGGCGCTTGTATTCTGGTCTTTGGCCATAGCTTTTATACCTTTTAGAATTGAGCGGCAAGAAGAGATTGCGGAAGAAGAATATTTGCCTTTCCCGGCAAAAGACAATCCTGTAAAAAAGTTTTTTGGCTTTTTAGTTCCAAAGGACAATTATCTGATTACCCCGTGGATTCTATATATTAATGCCTTTATATTTTTAGTATTGTTGTGTTCTTTTACCGGGTTTTTCTCTTTTCCGCTATACGTCCTTTATGATTGTGGCGGAAATGTTGGTTTTGTCACCATCGGTCAACATCAATGGTGGCGCTTGATTTCAGCCGCCTTTTTGCATCAGGGTATTTTTCACTTCGTTGGCAACATGTTTTTTCTTGTCATCATTGGAGCCTGTCTTGAACCGGTAATCGGGCGTTGGAAGTTTATTCTTTTGTATGCGGTGGCAATTATTGTTTCGAGTTTGGTAAGTGCTTATCATAATTGGAATGTAGTTGCTGTGGGCGCTTCAGGAGCAATTATGGGTTTATATGGGGCGTTTTATATTTTGGTATTAACTAAA
Source organism: Arachidicoccus sp. (assembly GCF_050436765.1). NCBI lineage: Bacteria > Pseudomonadati > Bacteroidota > Chitinophagia > Chitinophagales > Chitinophagaceae > Arachidicoccus > Arachidicoccus sp. Next base: position 1,756 of record NZ_JBNQGD010000150.1, read on the forward strand.
TCCGTCAAGCAAAAAATATCGCCGATTTTCATTTGGTCTGTCGGCATTTATACGTTGATAAATTTTTTGTTGGGCTTTACTTTGAAGGGCATTGACAATGCTGCGCATGTTGGCGGATTAGTTGCCGGCATTTTAATGGGTATTGTTTTTATGCCTTTTATTAGAAGAGAAAACAAAAATGAGGAAGTGGCGGAAGCGATATTGGATGTTTGATTTTTGTTAAACAATAGATTCATCCCCCTTAATCAAAAAAACCTCGGATTAAATTCGTTAATTTGTATTTGCGCTGCGGTTTATAATTTATGTATGATTAAAAGATATTTATTTTTCTTATTGGGGGTAACGATATTTTCTTTTGTGCACGCGCAAAATGATAGTACCGATTGGCAGCCTGCCTTTGATAAAGCCAAAAAAGAAATAAAAGAACTGGCGGGTCAAGGTGCTAATGAATATGCCCAAGTCGGTCGTAAGTTAGAGGCCTTGGCTATCAAAAATCCGGGCTATGCCGAGCCATGGTATTTTTTGGGTGCTGCCATTGATAAATTTAATACTTCCAGTGGTGAAGATATACCGACCTCCTCTTTATCGTTAGCAGAGAAAGCATCGCAATGCTTTAGTAGCTGTTTGGCATTGAGTAATAATAATTACAAGGGCGACGTATTACTACTTGATCCACATTCCAAAATCCTCTCCGTCTGGGGTGCACAAGCCTATCGTTTTTTAAATGAGCAAAAAACAGATTCCGCGATATGGTGTTTGCAGCAAGCCAATAAATATGGCGCCATCAATGCGACTGTAAAAGACTATTTTAAACAGGTTTTGGATGAGTGCAGCCATGGTGCTTATTTGTTTACGAACGGAGACCTTTATTTTTATTACCTGGCTTATTTGCAACTTGTAGAAAATTACAGGCATGATGTTCATTGCATTAGTCTCAATTTTTTGAATACTAAATGGTATCCCGAGTTCCTGAGCAAGGACAGTATGTTGCCCTTGGTTAAGGATGGGGTCGAATTGGCCAAGATCAAAGATAAAAAGTGGAAGGCCAGAGAGGTCTCCATACAGAATAAAAGCAATGTTTCAGGTGATAGTTTAATTTCCTGGACCCTGAAACCCACTAATGGCGAATATTTATTGCGGGCTGATATTATTTTGCAGAAATTTATTGAATATAACGCCTTTCAAAAAGATATTTTCTTTGCCGCGGATGTACCGCAGAACATGCGCTTATTTTTAAATGAGGGTAATTATTTGCAGTTAAGAGGCCTTACCTTAAAACTGGTTCCTAAAACCAATGCCTCCTCTTTGTCGTTTTTGGAAAATAGGCTGGCGGAGCTAAACGAATTATCGGTGGACGATACTTCTTTTTTGTGCAGCCGCGATAATATTCAGGTACTCAATAATTATCGTTTTGCCTATGTTGAAGTGGCAAGTTTGGCAATAAGGGAAAAACGGCTTACATCGGCTAAAAATATCATGCTTTTTGAGCGACAAAAGTATCCGGAAAGCCTTCTGCCTTTTTTTGCGGAAGCAACAAAAAAATGGTTTCAAGACTTTATGCAAAAGAATTTGAATTCACCTGAAAATAAATAAATTGAAATTGAAACAACATCGAAAATAATCTACTAATTTCGCTCGGAAATCTATGAACACTCTGTATCTGTCGGGTTCCCTAGATGTTGTTAAAATAACGTAAACATTGACTTGTTAAGAATAAATATTGATGCCTTTTTTGATATTTTGTTATATTTAGCTTCATTTTGCATCCACAATACACAAAGCACACAACTAAATAATGGGACTTTTTAACTTTTTTACGCAAGAAATAGCAATGGACTTGGGTACAGCCAATACCTTAATTATCCATAATGAAGAAATCGTGGTAAACGAGCCTTCGATTGTTGCACTCAATCGTAATAATCCTAAGGAGGTATTGGCCGTGGGTAAACGCGCATTATTGATGCACGAAAAAACGCACGAAAGCATACGCACTGTGCGCCCTTTAAGAGACGGTGTTATAGCCGATTTTAATGCTGCAGAGCTGATGATAAGGGAAATGATAAAAATGATTTATCCTAAGAAGCCCTTGTTTCCGCCAAGTTGGCGAATGATGATTTGTATTCCTTCCAGCATTACGGAGGTTGAAAAACGTGCTGTGCGCGATAGCGCTGAACAAGCGGGTGCTAAAGAAGTATATTTGTTACACGAGCCAATGGCTGCTGCGATTGGTATAGGTATTGATGTAGAGGAGCCGGTTGGTAATATGATTATTGATATTGGAGGCGGTACTACAGGTATTACCGTGATCGCTTTGGCCGGTATCGTTTGCGATCAAAGTATTCGTATCGCGGGGGATGAATTTACTGCCGATATTATGGAGGCGCTTCGCCGTTACCATTCTTTACTTATTGGAGAACGTACGGCAGAGCAAATAAAAATACAGTTAGGGGCTGCTATGAAAGATTTAGATAATCCGCCTGATGATTTGCCTGTAAATGGACGTGATTTGGTAACCGGTATTCCTAAACAGATTATGGTAAGCTATCAAGAAATAGCTGAAGCATTAGATAAAAGTATTTTTAAAATAGAAGAAGCCATTTTAAAAGCTTTGGAAACCACTCCGCCTGAACTTGCTTCGGATATTTACCGTCGTGGGTTATATCTTACCGGTGGAGGTGCATTACTAAGAGGATTAGATAAAAGATTAAATCAAAAAATAAAACTGCCCGTACATATTGCTGACGATCCACTGAAAAGTGTGGTACGCGGTACAGGTATTGCTTTGAAACATTATCAACGTTTTCCTTTTATTATGCGATAGGCGTTGCTTAGCTTAGCGGCTGAAAGTATTTATAAAAAGTCTTTCAACTTTTTATTCAATTTATTGGGCGTGGTTTTTCTAAAAGAGAACTGGATGGGCTTCATTGGTCATTCATAAAATATTTTCTGTTGAAAAATATTTTTTTATTTATAAGGCGGTTCTTTACTTTCTTTACGTTCCTGATTCTTCAGGTGCTTTGTATCTCTTTTCTTGTAAAGTATAACAAGACTTATGAAGCTGCCTACTCAAATACTGCACATAATTTTACTGGGAAAATTGATAAGAAGTATAACAATATTCAATATTATTTCGATCTTAAGAAAACCAATCAGGCGCTGGCCGACGAAAACGCGAAATTACGGAACACACTTAGTACTTTCATCCACAGCACGGATTCGCTAAATAAGGACAAGCTGTATACGATGATAGACTCTTTGAACAAAGATACTTTGGGCAATGTGCG
>NZ_JBNQGD010000151.1:0-14271 GCF_050436765.1 Arachidicoccus sp.
ACTTTACTTTGTCAGGTGAATCTAAGCAAAAACCTAAAAACAAAACATCATTTCTGTCTTTGTATTGATCAACTAATTGATTAAGATCTGGCATTTCGTGTATACAGGCTGTGCATGTTACAAACCAGGTGTTAATCACTAACGTTTTACCAACACAATTTTGGTTATTATAAACGTTCCCATCTAAATCTTTAAAATTAAATCCAGGAAGTTGCTTTCCTTCCATTTTGTAGAATCGATAATGTAGATCAGCTTCCTGCTTTATAATTCTGTTTATGCTTCCGTTAGCAATTAGCTTAATTCTCTTTAATTGAATGTATTGGCTGGTATCATCTTCTTTTATCAATACAGGAAGGAATCTGGCAGACAAAAGTTTTTGAAAAAACTCATCCTTGGTTATTTTATTTTCATTTTCGTCATAAGAGATAAATGGTTTTGAAAAGTTTAAATAAGAATTCCAATAATCCCAAAATGTGGAAAAATCTTTTGTTAATGAATCGACATTTAGTGAATAGGTTCTAATGTAATTTGATTTGCTTTTAGCTGTAGAAGAGTCAATTCGTTCATGTTTTGTATGAGCAGTATTGTTTTGGCAACCACAAAATATTCCCGTAATAATGAATGCAGATAATCCACAACGACGTATGTGTTTGAGCTTATCCATATTTTTAGAATTAAATTTAAAAATTAGTTTAGAATCTAACTTAGTAAGAATATTTATGTCATTAACCAAATGATTGTAATCATTACAAAAGTATTATCTCGTACAAATTGCCGACATGAATTTTTATTTTACTAATAATAAATAACGTAATTTTTTTGCTTTACTTAGGGCTTTTCGTAATATCAAATGATTCCATTTTCGGAATCGCCATTCTCCAGCTTACATGATTCTTATCGACAAATCGTTTTATTTAAGTCGAATTGTTTGGGAAATTGTTTGGTAAATTTTATATAAACTAAAAAGCAGCTATGACATTTAATCATAACTGCTTGATTACTAAGTGACCCCGTAGGGACTCGAACCCTAGACCCGCTGATTAAGAGTCAGCTGCTCTACCAACTGAGCTACGGAGTCATTTGGGATGCAAATAAACAAAATAAAACAGCTCCCTCAAAATGTATTTATATATTTATTGCTGATAGCCTTTATGCTGTAACAACCACGAGGCAGTCTGATAAAAACTTATTGCTTCCTTTTTTCTTATCAGATCGGGCTTATTTAACAATATTTCTTTGTACTTAGATTGAAATTGTGGTGCCACTCCTTCAATAGGTTCTTCTTTCAATTCATATTGTTGTATCTGCTTTACAGGAGAAAGCACGGTAAGTGTACTATCTCTAATAAAACCTAAATCCTGGTAAGTAGCAATAAATGCACGAGGAATATAAGTACTATCCAATACATTCTGCCCGAAGAACTTTGTTGGATAAGTAAAATGCATTAATCCCAACACGGTCGGCATAATATCAATTTGCGAGCAGAGTTTTGTGACTTCTTGAGATGGTATAAAATTACGCGAATACACAATCGCCGGAATGCGGTATTTATCCATCGGCAAGGCAGTTCTTCCGGCCGAAGAAGCACAATGGTCAGCAACAATTATAAAAATAGTATTGTTGAACCAAGGTTGTTTTTCAGCCATCGAGAAAAATTTATGCAAAGCATAATCCGTATACTTCACACCACCATCCCTCGACTTAGCATCACCGCGAATATCAATTTTTCCATTAGGGAAAGTATACGGTCGATGATTACTCACCGTCATCCAATGATTAAAGAAAGGTTTTCCTGTCGCGGCTTCTGCATTCATCGTTTCGATAGCTTTATTAGCCATATCTTCGTCACATACACCCCAAACATTCGCAAATGTAATTTCCTCTGGCTTAAAATTACTTCTATCCACAATATCATATCCGTTGCCTTCAAAGAAGTCTTTCATATTATCAAAATAACTATATCCACCATACATAAACTTAACCTGATAGCCCCTTTGTTTAAAAATATTCCCAAGATTAAACTTATCCTTATTGTCTTTTCTTTTAATTATACTCTCTCCAGCCGTAGGAGGCAATGAAAGCGTGAGCGCTTCTAATCCACGAACCGTTCGATTTCCGACAGCATACAAGTTTGTAAAAATCAGACTTTTGTCGGCCAAGGAATCCAGAAATGGGGTCAAGTCTTTCTTGTTGCCATAGTGTGCCAGAAACTCTTCACTCAAACTTTCAACGGTTATCAATACGACGTTTTTATGCACTTCCGGTATAGAATCTTTTATACTACGCAAAGTACTTTCTCCCTTAATATCCGGAAATTGTTTTTGTAAAGTTTGAAAAGCTTCCTGTTGATTAATGGTTGGGTAAAATTTGAAATAGTTCAAAGAATTATCCAAAAAAGCATCATAAAATTTGTGGATTCCATCTGCCTGCAATTCATTAGTAAATATATTTTGCGCATTCTGCAAATGTGCCAATGCGGGTATCAATAAAAGGGCAAGTAAAAGTCCAATCGCATTGACAACAATTATCTTTAGCTTGCTAAAAAAGGAAGGAAGGTGGTTTAAATAGCTTTTTGTTTTATATACGATAAATATGGTTATACCCAGAGAAGCTATACCAAGACCTGTGAACAAAGGAACTATAGGGTAGGATTCCATTATATTGCCAATCACTTCATTAGTATAAATTAAATAATCTACCGCAATAAAATTATACCGCACACCGAACTCATTCCAGAAAAAGAACTCACTAACACCGTTTAACAAAATAAGCGTAACGAAAATAAATATAGTGAATGTGTATAAAACCAATCTAATTTGCTTTCTATACTTTGGTAAAAATAAAAGCAACCCGAACAGAAATGTTTTAATGCCTATAAACGTAATGACCAAAGTTGGGACTACTCCCCCATACTGATTGAAAATCGTATTGAAGAAACTCACATAAATAAGTAGTAGTAAAAGTAATCCGAAAATAATATAACCAAAAGGCTTCTTATATTTCCCATCGGATAGAAATAATAGATACATCCAAAACAAGACGCCCACCACTATAAATACGAAAGCATTTGATAAGGCTCCTAAGAAAAATATTTTTAAAATACTACCAAGAGAAAAGCCTCCGGTAACGATGGGATTAAAAATCAGCAATATCCTGAGCAAAAAACACACAATCACATACAATCCCAATAAATACAAAAATGGACGGAAGAATTTTTTGAGCGTCATTGTAAAATAGTTGTTGAACGAATAGACAAAAGTAGTTGAATTTTGATCGAATCATTATTTATAAAACAATTAATATTTCACAAAAAACCATTCAGGAAGCAATGTTTAGTGCCCCAAAAATCGTAGAATAACGGATGCCACTGAATGAAACGCCCCTCTAGTCATTTCTATCATAGGCAACAAGTCAAAATAAATTAGTAAAAAACGCGGTATTAGTTCTAAAAAATTAAGCACCTTTGCAACTTCAATGAAGTCTATTTTAGCTATATTATTCTTATTGTTTTCTTTGGGTGCATACGCCCAATCGCATGATAGTGTTACCCCTAAAACATCCAATTCATTACAAAAAAAAGATTCAGTCGTTAATAAAATAAAGGAAGTACACAAAACGCCTCTTGTCCGAAACACCAAATCAGACAGCACGCTGAAAAATACAGATAGCATAGAAAAAATGGTTGTGGCGCTCCCCCCGACAAAAAAAGAATTATTAGAGAAAGCATTGGATAAGGATGCAATTCAACATACATACGCAGGCAAAAATATTGTGAAGCTTCTTTTCCCCAATTGGCTATTGGAAAATAAAAAGCAAAATTCATCCAATATCAGACTACACCTATCCTCAGAACACAATGACTTGCTTTTTTATTTCTTTTTAGGTCTGCTGACTTTGCTGGGAATCGTTAGAACTGGTTTTCCTAAATATTCTAAACAGATTACCCACTTTCTTCTACAACCCAACCTTCGTAGAAAACAATCAAAAGAAAGCCTAAATATTGAGAACATAATTCCCTCGTTATTGTTTAATTTTTTATTTGTGTTAAGTACTTCGTTGTTTGTTGGGCAATTGATTGATAAGCAAATTAAAGGAGCCTCTTTTTGGTTAATTTTCCTTTATTGTGCTTTTGCCATTACCGTCATTTACTTAATTAAATATATTGTCATTAAATTATCGGGTTGGTTATTTAATGCACCCATAGCCGCGTCCACTTATAATTATGTGGTATCTTCTATTAATAAACTTATCGGCATTGTATTAATTCCCCTAACAATTTTTATCGCTTATGCCGGGAATAGTGCAACATCTTCCTTCTATTCACTCGCAGGCATTCTCGTAGGTTGCCTGTTTCTGTATAGATATATTGCCTCATTTATGTTAATTCGCGGAAGTTTAAATGTGAATGCTTTCCACTTTTTTTTGTACCTTTGCGCCGTTGAAATAATCCCTTTACTTATTACATACAAAGTAATTATAATAAATTATAGCGGTTATCTTTATAACTAATCACATTATCTATTCACTAACTTCGACTAAGATTATATATGGTAAAAAGTATTGGTAACAGTTTGATTCCAGCAAATATCGCGACAACTATTTTGATTACTCAGCCCGCACCCAGCAGTGAAAAATCACCCTATTATGATTTAGCGAAGAAACATAATGCAGAATTAGTATTTCATCCTTTCATAAAATTAGAAGGACTCTCGGCAAAAGAATTTCGTAAACAAAAAATAGACATTACTTCTTATTCGGCTATTGTATTTACCAGCCGCAATGCCATCGATCATTTTTTTAGAATGTGTGAGGAGATGAAAATATCGGTGAGTCAGGACACCAAATACTTCTGTATCGCAGAAGCCGTTGCGTTATACTTGCAAAAGTTTATTCTATATAGAAAAAGAAAAGTGTTTTTTGGTGCAGATGGTACGAATAAAAGCCTTTTTGACGTATTTAATAAACATAAAGAAAATGAAAAATTTCTTTATGTATGCAGCGAAAATCAACAAGATAGTGACATCGTAAATTGGCTAAAAACGAATAAATGTGATTTTGAATTAGCCTTCATGTATCGTACCGTTAGCAACGATATTAAAAGTGTAGTAGATAGCCATAAATTTGATATTATTTGCTTCTTCACACCCAGCGGTTTACGTTGTCTGCTCGATTCATACCCCAATTACCCAAAATCTAAGACAATTACTGGAACATTTGGCAGCGGTACACATAAAGCCTGTGTGGATGCCGGCTTAAACCCAGAAATTATTGCACCTTCTAGAGAAGTTCCTAATATGGCGGTAGCCCTAGATGCATTTCTATCAAAAAAAGAGGCCGCCCAAAACAAAACTGTAAAGAACAAAATATAATCGTTCGTTAAAACAATTAATACATTACCCTCTCCCGTTTTGGTATTATCAAATATTCTTTTATATTTGTTTATAACAAACATTAGTTAGTAATATTAAACCCTTAAAATGTATTCCCAACAAAGCGACCTAACCGAACAAATAAAACAAACCGCAAGAGAATTTGCGCTGCAAAAGATCAAACCACATATAATGGAGTGGGACGAAGCCCAGAAATTTCCCATAGAAATTTTTAGAGAACTTGGGCAAATAGGTATGATGGGTGTGTTAGTTCCGCAACAATACGGAGGAGCAGGACTTTCTTATTTTGAATATAAAATAATTATAGAAGAAATAGCCAAAGTATGCGGAAGCATTGGCTTAAGTCTAGCCGCGCATAATTCGCTCTGCACCAACCATATTCTTTCTTTCGCGAATGAAGAACAAAAGAATAAATACTTACCCAAATTAGCAAACGCCGAAAAAATCGGCGCATGGGCGCTTACTGAACCCAATACAGGAAGTGATGCCGGTAATATGAAATGTGTAGCCAAAAAAGATGGTGACAATTGGATTATCAATGGTACTAAATGTTGGATTACTCATGGCATTAGTGGAGAAACGGTTGTACTAATAGCCCGTACTGGAGAGCCCAGAACAAAAAACAATTGCACCGCATTTATTATCGAAAAGGGAACGCCGGGGTTTTCATCAGGAAAGAAAGAAAACAAGTTGGGTATGCGTGCCAGTGAGACAGCCGAAATAATTTTTGACAATTGTATTATCTCAGATGCCCAAAGAATGGGCGAGGTTGGCGAGGGCTTTAAACAAGCAATGGCCATCCTTGATTGTGGACGTATCTCTATTGCCTCTCTTTCATTAGGTATTGCCAGAGGCGCATATGAAGCAGCTTTACTATATTCAAAAGACCGTCATCAATTTGATAAGCCCATTTCCTCCTTTCAAGGAATTAGTTTCAAACTCGCAGATATGGCTACCGAAATAGAAGCAGCCAACTTATTAATTTTGCAAGCCTGCAGCCTAAAAGAAGATCATCAGAAATTGACCAAGCAGGCCGCTATGGCAAAATATTATGCCAGTGAAGTTGCGGTACGTACCGCAACCGAAGCCGTACAGATATTTGGTGGCTATGGTTATACCAAAGATTATCCGGTCGAGAAGTTTTATCGCGACGCCAAACTCTGCACCATTGGAGAAGGCACATCGGAAATACAAAAAATAGTCATCGCAAGAGAAATATTGAACGATTAATAATACACTAGCCAAGAAAACAGAAGGCCGCCCTATTATATAGGCCGGCCTCATTTCTTTCATCACTTATTTAAGACAAATTAGTAACAGCAACTTTATGAGTAGCGCGTTTTTCACTAAAGACTTTTGCAGCCGCAACAAAATTTACAAATAAAGGCGCGGGGCTTTCAACCGTACTTTTAAGCTCAGGATGATATTGAACACCAATAAAGAAGGGATGTGCAGGTACCTCAACTATTTCGACTAAGCCGGTTTCCGGGTTAATACCAGTAGCTTCCAAACCATTGCTTTCAAATTGTTGCAGGTAATCATTATTAAATTCATAACGATGTCGATGACGTTCAGAGATTAAAGTGCTACCATAAATTTTCTGGGCTAAAGAACCTTCTTTTATTTTACAAGGATAGGCACCTAATCGCATTGTCGCGCCCATCAATTTTATTTTCTTCTGCTCTTCCATCATATTAATAACCGGATGCGGCGTATCATTGCGCATTTCTGTAGAGTGCGCATCCTGTAATCCCAAAACATTGCGCCCAAATTCAATCACAGCCATTTGCATTCCCAAACAAATACCGAAGAATGGAATACTATTTTCGCGCGCATATTGAATAGCTAAGATTTTACCTTCAATACCTCGTTCTCCAAAACCTGGTGCTACAAGCATCCCATCAAGCCCTTGTAGTTTTTCTGCAACATTCTCTTTGGTAATAAATTCACTATGAATATTTTGAATCTGCACTTTCACTTCATTCATAGCACCTGCGTGAATAAAACTTTCTAAAATAGATTTATAAGCATCCTGAAGTTCTATATACTTGCCAATCAAACCAATAGTGATCTTACTTTTAGGATATTTAATCTTATCTAAAAATGTTTTCCATTTTTCGAGTTCAGGCTCCTTATAATTGTCAATTTTAAATTTCTTCAAGCAGGTAATATCCAATTTCTCGCGCAACATTTCCAAAGGCACTTCATAAATCGAGGCCGCATCCATTGCTTCAATAACAGCATTTTGTTTTACATTACAAAACAATGCTATTTTCCTTTTTAGATCATTTGTCAATGGTTCTTCTGTACGACAAACAAGAATATCGGGATGGACCCCCGTTTCACTCATCATTTTCACTGAATGTTGCGTGGGCTTCGTTTTTAACTCTTTTGCAGCACGCAAATAAGGGATTAAAGTCAAATGTACCACACACACATCTTCTTCCGGCAGTTCCCATTGAATCTGACGTATAGCTTCTACAAAAGGCAAACTCTCAATATCACCAATGGTGCCTCCGATTTCTGTAATGATGACGTCATATTCGCCGCCTCTTCCCAAAAGCAACATCCGTCTTTTTATTTCATCCGTAATATGGGGCACCACCTGTACGGTTTTCCCCAAATAAGCGCCTTCACGTTCTTTGTTAATAACGGTTTGGTAGATTCTGCCAGTTGTTACATTATTCGCTTGAGAAGTATGAATATTCAAAAATCGTTCATAATGCCCGAGGTCTAAATCGGTTTCCGCCCCATCTTCCGTTACATAACATTCTCCATGCTCATAGGGATTTAAAGTACCAGGATCTACATTGATATAAGGGTCAAACTTTTGAATAGTCACCTTTAATCCTCTCGCTTGCAATAGTTTCGCCAATGAAGCGGCAATAATTCCCTTTCCTAAACTGCTCGTTACGCCACCGGTAACAAATACAAACTTTGCCATAATATTTCGATTCAAATTTTTACAAAAAAAGATTCACCCGAAAAAGTAAGTACAATAACATTAACGGATGAAAATCGGTGACCTATAATTATATCTTCTGGAAAAGAATTTAATGCTCAATTCGATAAGGAGGTCGTGCAAAGATATTTTAAATTTTTAGGAAAAAAAATATAGTCCTAATAAAGAAAGCAAAAAGCCGCTCCACATCACTGTGGAACGGCTTAAAAAAATTAAAATGCTGATTAATTCGCTGCTTTATTAAAAGAATAGACAGCAACGGTACTATCGGCCATTTCACCGCCTATTTCAACGGCTTCTTTTTTATTTTCGGTAATCAGTAACTTGCTCGAAGTAATATTAGCAATTCCTGCTATTGCAATGTTTTGAGGTGTTGCCGGAGTTAAATAATACACTGTTAGATTAGCATAAATAGAATCGTTTGCCTTTAACTGATAAATGCCCTTAATCATCGTTGTCCCATCATTCAAAGTTCCAACAATAGAATCATTAGCATCGGTCTTTTTAAAATTAAACACCGAGTTTTTAATTATATCGTTCAAAGTAGAATCTTTTTGTGTGATAGCTGTACCATTTACAAAGCCGGTTTTCACATAATAATCGCCCGTCCATTTACCTTGAATTACGGTATTATTGTCGGGCGTGGAAGGCCCGTCACTTTTGCTACAAGCGGTAAATAATAGCAATAAACTAGAGGCCGCTACAAAAAATTTTTTCATAGAAGAATGTATTTTTTAAATAAATAATTAAATATACATCCTAAACGACCGATCATGCATTCTTGCTACACCCTATAAAATATTTTTTGCAAATAAACTCATACAATCCTCTGCACCCCTTTATCCATCAACGTTCTATGTACAATAAATATTTTTCCCGGTAAAACTCCTCATCAAAGATGTCTTCTAATGGAGAAACTTTGGGACGCAATCCACTATCAGAAACTTCTTGTGCCAGGTCGCCGCCCTTTAAGCAAATAAGCCCATTCGGGATTTCGTTCTTATTCAATTTTTTCAATAAGGGCTTGCTCCAATACCACAAATCTTTTAAGGATGCTACCGCACGTGAAACCGCGAAATCAAACTTTCTATCTTTAATAGATTCAGCACGCGCATGTTGGGTGGTTACATTTTGCAATCCAATAGCTGAAGCAACTTCATTTACGACTAAGAGCTTTTTATTAATACTATCAACCAAATGAAATTTTACATCGGGAAAATATATAGCCAAAGGAATACCGGGGAATCCACCACCACAACCAATATCAATAATTTCGGTTCCTGTCCGGAACTCAATGGTAGCAGCTATTGCAAGTGAATGCAACACGTGCCGCTCATAAAGACTATCGATATCTTTTCGGGAAATTACATTTATTTTAGTATTCCAATCTTTGTACAAATCGTACAACATTTCGAATTGCTTGGCTTGGGTTTCCGTAAAATCGGAAAAGTATTTTTGAAGTATATCCATCATTGTACAAAAATAAATTAAAAGGACATTACTTAAACGCATTCAGGGGAAAGGATTTATAGCGAACAAAACTTTGGGCAACTCCTTCCAATATCATTCTTTGCTAAATAAAGAAAATTACGTCTCTAAACAAATGAGGAGGATTAATAAAAGAATATTTGGGGAATTCTGCTTTACAGTATGCTACTTTTTTACCAATCAAATTAATTTGATTAATTGCAATTGGAAGAGCGGGAAAAAATTATCGATTCTGAAATTAAAAGGCAGAACAAATAATAACTTATCCGATAAAAGTGCCCTCTGAAGGCCAACTTTTTATTCTTTTATCCCAAGTATCCATTTGAAGTTTTGAGATCTTGAAATAAAATATATTTTTTATAACAAAATTTTATAATTAGATTTGAAACAGCTATCAAAGCGTAAAAACTGTAAAATCATGAAAAGAAGCACTTCTTTAAATTTGGCAAAGCAAGTTGCAGCTATTATGGCTGCCGCAATCGCAACCGGATCTGCAGCAAACGAATTGCCAACTGCAGAGAATTATGAAAACAACACCTTGAATTCTATTGAAATGAAAAAGCTAACTAAGACAACAACCCAGCCCGTCCTTAAATTGAACTTAAGTAATCCTAGCGAAAGCCAATTTATTGAGCAACATTCATCACATTCATCACATTCATCACACTCATCACACAGTTCAAGCTCTTATGTTTCTTAATTAACAATCATGAATAATAATTTCATAAAAGACCATGAAATAAACGCTTTTGTAGATTGTACCTTATTCTCCAAAGAATCAGTTTTGAAATGTCTTTACTGGTATGGAGATAAGTTTCATACTAGCATATCTTTGGCAGACTTCTCGTATGTTGTTTCATTGAAACCACTTATCAATAGTAACATTCATGACGATGAATTGATCTTGTATCTTCAAAAATTTGAAAGAGACTTAATAGATTTTCAGATTCGCGATATAATCGCAATAGAAACCAAAAATATAAGAGACATTTTAGTCGCAAAAGCTTTTTCAAATGGAGAATTTGATGAAGATCCGGTCGGAGAAATTGAAGATCCCGTAGGCCTTACTCATATTTAAAACTATGAGAGTTGAACATCAATTTGATCCAGAGTACAGATTTGTATCCCCAGCATTAAAGAAGGCTATTCAAAAAATTGGAGACTGTAAAGAATTAAGCTGTTTAGATATGCCTGTTGGAAATGGAAGGAATGTTTTTTACTTGGCTAATCATTTTAAGAATATTACTGCTGTTGATTTAAACAACAAATTCATTAATAATATACATACTGATTCCCTCAAATATAATCTCAAAGCAGGTGTTATTAAAACCTCAATACTTAATTTGGAAAAAGAATTACCTATTGAGACTGCCTCCTGCGATTTCATTGCTACCATACACTATTTTGATTACTCCTTTTTAAGTCTCGTAATAGACCAAATGAAAAAAGGAGCATATTTTTTTATTGAAACGCCAAATTGTAACGGGGGAAATTTCTTTAAGCTACCAACTGAACAAGAAATAAATAATCTATTTAAAAATGTTGCTGTTGTTTTCATAGATAAACATTCCTGCAAATCAAATAATAGTCCAATTAAAAATATCTCATTTAAATGCCTATTAAATAAATGACAGAAACAAATCCACAAGTACGAAAAAATAGAAAGTTCAAATCTCTCGACTTTTTTGACAACCAGAAGGAAAGTAATTATTTTCTACTTCCATTTAGATTCCATAGGCTTAATAAAAGTAAAGAAGTTATTGTTAATGAAGTAGGTGACCATTTAATAATACCTAACGGCACAGTAAAAAGGATTGTAGAAAAAGATATTTCAAAAATTGACGATTCGGAATTATTTGGAGATTTAATATCAAACTTTTTTATTTCAGAAACACCTCTTCCTCCACTAATCGATGTTTTGGCTACCCGATATAGAACAAAAAAGTCATTTTTAGATAATTTTACTTCTCTTCATATATTTGTTATTTCCTTACGGTGCGAGCATACTTGTCATTACTGTCAAGTATCAAGAGTTACGGAGGATAAAGATAAATACGATATGACAAGAGAGCATATCAATAGAGGAATCGACATTATGATGCAATCCCCCAATCCATCTATCACTATGGAGTTCCAAGGGGGAGAAGCATTATTAGCGTTCAATAATATTGTGTATGCTGTTGAACGAACGAAAGAATTAGCAATCAAATATAAAAAAATTGTAAACTATGTTATTTGTACAAATCTGGCGGTTGTAACTGAAGATATTTTATACTATTGCAAAATTAACAGAATTCTTATCTCATCTTCTTTGGACGGTCCTAATTACGTTCATAACGGCAATAGGAAGCGCCCTGGCAATAATAGCTACGAACTAACCATTCAAGGTATTGAATTATCAAGAAAAATCTTAGGCAAAGAAAGAGTATCCGCCTTAATGACTACTACAAATCTTTCACTAGAATATCCAATTCAAATTGTTGAAGAATATTACGAAAAGGGATTTCGGAATATTTTTTTACGTCCAATTTCGCCTTATGGCTTTGCTGTAAAAAATGAAAGAAAGAATAAGTATGAAACTGATAAATTTCTTGTGTTTTATAAAAAGGCATTGAATAGGATATTGGAATACAACCTTAATGGAATTTTTTTTTTCCGAAGACTATGCGACAATAATCTTAAGGAAAATACTAACGCCATTCCCTGTTGGTTACGTTGACTTAAGTTCACCAACTGGTTGTATCACAAATGTTATAGTTTTTAACTACGATGGCGGGGTCTACGCAAGCGATGAAAGCCGAATGCTTGCAGAAATGAAAGATTATACCTTTAAACTTGGACATCTTGATACCAATACTTATGAAGAAATCTTTTACAGTTCGCAGGCGCAAAAAATTGTTGAAAATGGCATTAATGAAACGTTACCTGGATGTTCGGATTGTGCCTTTCAAGCGTATTGTGGAGGAGATCCAATTCATCATCATGCTACACAGGGTGAAATGATCGGTTATCGTCCAACAAGTACATTTTGTCAAAAAAATATGGAGATAATACGACATCTTCTTGAACTAATGGATAGTGATAAACGAATTGCAAAAATATTTGAAAGCTGGACAAAACAACGAATATAAAATGCTATTAAAAACAAGGGGTACTGCTTTTAACATAAATGAGTCTATTGTAGGCCGGGTAACGAGGAACCAATTTGAATTAGATAATTCCTCCTTCCTAATTTGTGAAGATGAACTACCAGAAAGGGATAATCCATTTATTGGTGTGTTGACGAAACATAAGATACATACAAATGCGTATTATAGCCAGCCTATTGTGTCAAATGTGCCAAACTTTGACCATCTTTCAAATGGAGACATAGTAGTAGTAAATGAAGATGGAACTATTAGAACCCTGTATCGGGCTAATTCGCACCATAACGTACTATTTGTTACAGAAAGATGTAATAGTAATTGTCTGATGTGTTCCCAACCTCCCAAAGATAAAGACGACATTTCCAGACTTTATAAAATTAATCAAAAGCTCATTTCGCTTATCCCAAAAGACTGCTTTGAATTAGTAATTACCGGAGGTGAACCTACACTTCTGGGAGAATTATTTTTCAAAACACTTGAGACATTAAAAGAGCAATTACCTAAAACCGAAATTCATGTTTTAACAAATGGTCGTTCATTCGCATGGCGAAATATGGCAGAACGACTATCGAACATTAATTATAATCGTGTAATGTTTGGTATCCCATTATACGCCGACTATTATCAAGTACATGATTATATTGTGCAAGCAAAAGATGCTTTTAACCAGACAATTTTAGGGCTTCATAATCTTGCCCGGTATAACCAACGAATCGAAATAAGAATCGTACTTCATAAACAATCAGTTCCACGACTTACACGGCTTTCAAAATATATCTACAAGAACTTGCCATTTGCTCAACATATTACATTTATGGGGTTAGAATACATTGGCTATACACCTCACAACATTGATAAGCTTTGGATTGATCCTCATGATTATATTGATGAGTTAAATGAATCGGTAGAGTTTCTTGCTGGGCAAGGTATGCAAGTTTCAATTTACAATTCTCAACTTTGTGTCTTACCACAAAATTTATGGAAATACTGTCGCAAATCTATCTCAGATTGGAAAAATAGTTATTTGCCTATCTGTCAAAGTTGCACCAAACTAAACGAGTGCGGAGGGTTGTTCACCTGGAATTTAGATAAACACAGCGATTATATCAATCCGTTTCTTGTATAAAAATCTAAGCTACGTCGTATATTTTATTTAGTTTGCAGTATTGAGGAGGCTTTATAACTATTTAATTCAATTTAAAATACGATATTATTTTACATTTACTTTTCTTCCTGTTTTGAACACTTTTCGGTAGCCAAAAACACAACTAGTTGATATTGAATT